>NZ_PJAP01000890.1:0-3305 GCF_002836795.1 Shewanella sp. 11B5
ATCGTTGGTTTTCCCAACTTATATCCAACCTACATATGAGTCACTGGTGTCACTAAAGTTATGAGAATAGTTGACGTATACAGCTTTTTCATTGATATGTTTTTAGTGTAATCATGCTAATTTGTTAGCTATTCCCTGCTACAATAGCGATATATTTTTTGAATTTGATGCTTTTCTATTTATGCCTATTTCGCTTACTTCATTAAACACATTTGGTCTTAACCAGCATTGCAATTCTTTAGTTGAAGTCACTAACAAAGATGAGCTAATAAAGACAAGCCTTATGCTGCATCAACAACAGAAAAGTATGCTCATCCTCGGAGGAGGCAGTAACGTAGTATTTACTGACGATTTTCAGGGAACCGTAGTTAAAGTTAGCACGAAGGGCATTACGATTAACGAAGATGATGATGATTATTATCTCACCATTCAAGCTGGTGAAAATTGGCATCAATTAGTTGAATATTGCTTAACTAAACATATTTATGGTTTAGAAAATATGGCTCTGATCCCCGGAACCGTAGGTGCTGCGCCAATACAAAATATAGGTGCTTATGGTGTTGAGTTTAATCGTTTCTGTCACAAGATTGAATTTTTACAACTCGATACGGGTGACTTAGTACATTATGATAATCAACAATGTGAATTTGGCTATCGCGAATCCATTTTTAAACAACAACTTAAAAATTTAGCCGTCATTACTGAAGTGACTCTAAAGCTGCCTAAGAAGTGGAAACCAGTGGTAAATTACGGGCCATTACAACACTTTGATGCTATGGGTGTTACTGCACAACAGGTATTTGATTGTGTTTGCCATGTACGTCAATCCAAGCTTCCCGATCCTAAAGTATTAGGTAATGTAGGGAGTTTCTTCAAAAACCCTGTTGTATCAGTAGTAGATTATCATTCACTTAAAAATCGTTACGAAGACTTAGTGGGTTACCAACAGGTTGATGACCATTATAAGCTTGCAGCAGGTTGGCTAATCGAGCATGCCGGTTTGAAAGGAATTAATATCGGTGGTGCAGCTGTTCATCAAGATCAAGCTTTGGTGTTGGTTAATCTAGGCCAAGCAACTGGTAACCAAGTATGCCAATTAGCGAAACACATAATTCAGACTGTTTTTGATAAATTTGCGGTCACATTACAACCAGAGCCTAGGATTATGGGCTCAGTTGGGGAGATAGAACTAAAATGAATGAGCATTGGTCGCGTAAACGGCAAATATTAGCATGTTTGCATCATAAACGTTTTGTTTCTGGTGAGGTAATTGCGCAATCCTTGTCGCTTACTCGTGCAGCAATTAATCAGCATATAGATGCATTAAAAGATTATGGTATCGAAATTTATAGTGTGAAAGGAAGAGGCTATAAATTAGCAAATCCAGTGTCGTTGGTAAATGAGTCTCACCTTGTTAATGGAATTGATGGTCGTTGTTTTTATTTTGATGAAACGACCAGCACTAATGCTTTTATGCTTGGACATGCCTCAGAATTAAAATCGGGTGATATTTGCATTGCTGAATATCAATCCGCTGGTCGAGGTCGAAGAGGGCGTCAATGGTTGTCTCCTTATGCTCATCATATTTATGCTTCCATGTTTTGGCGTTTAAATAATGATATTAGTCATGCCAGTGGTTTAAGTTTAGTTGTAGGTTGTTCTATTGTTGTATCTTTAGCTGACTTTGGAGTTGAGGGGTTGGGACTGAAATGGCCAAATGATATCTACCTTGATCATAAAAAATTGGCTGGGATTTTAGTTGAGGTCAGCAATTCGTCAGCTCAGAAAACAGAATTAGTCATTGGTTTTGGGATTAATATGAGTATGTCTGTAGAGCAGGGAGGGCTAATAGACCAGCCATGGAACGATCTATCTGGTTTGGTGAATATGCCTGATAAAACGGAGCTATTAATTAAACTACACAAAACCCTTAAGGCTGATTTACAGCTGTTTGAGCAGAAAGGGTTGGAGGCTTTCCTTGATCGTTGGAATAAATTTGATTTATTTATTGGCCGTGAAGTATCACTACTAATGGCACCTAATTCTGTTAACGGTATCTGTCGAGGTATTGACGAGCAAGGGGCTTTGTTACTTGAAAACGAGCAAGGGGTTACACGTTATCTTGGCGGTGAAATTAGCCTGCGAGCAGTAATGTAGATGCTAGAAATGAGCCTGCAATAGGCTCATATATTGTTATTTTCTAAGTAAAACTCGGTCCATTAAGTGGTTTGGGCCTTTTTGTAAGATGAGATTTGCCCGTTCACGCGTTGGTTGAATGTTGAGTGATAAATTGGGGCCGTTAATCGTATCCCAAATATTTGCAGCAATAGTATTAGCTTCATCATCAGTTAGACATGAATAGTGATGAAAGAATGAGTTTGGATCACTAAATGCGCCTTTCCTAAATTGTAAAAAACGCTGTTTATACCACTCTTTCAATAATGACTCATCAGCATCAACGTAAATCGAGAAATCAACAAAATCTGATACAAACGGCCTTCTTGTATCGATAGGCGTATCCAAACCCGTTTGCAGCACATTTAGCCCTTCTAAAATTAAAATATCGGGCTGACGGATGGCTTGATGTTCATCGTGACATCTATCGTATGTAACATGCGAATAAAGCGGTGCAAGAATCTCTTTTTGCCCAGCTTTAACTGCCGAAATGAATTCAACCAACATTTTCATGTCGTAACTTTCAGGAAAACCTTTACGTTGGAGTAACCCTTTACGTTTAAGGTCTGCAAGAGGATACAAAAAGCCATCTGTGGTAACTAAATCAACTTTAGGATGCTCAGGCCAACGTTGCAATAACGTTTGTAATATACGCGCTGTAGTGCTCTTACCCACGGCGACACTTCCTGCGATACTAATAATATAAGGACCTGGGGAAGCTTTTTGCTCCAGAAACTTATCAAGAACAAGCCCACGCTGCTGTTTTGAGCCGACAAATAAATTCAGTAAACGGCTGAGAGGAAGGTAAATGTCAGTGACTTCATCTAAAGACAGCTTTTCATTCATACCACGCAGATTTTCTAATTCTGCCTGGCTCAATGTAAGCGGCACTGATTTGCGTAATTCAGCCCAATGCTTGCGCTGAAAAGCAAAGTAGAGTGCATCTTGTATTGAGTTAATTGGATTCATAACCATTCCTCTAGGTTGGTCAGGCACATTACACTATCGAATAAATGGCGACAATAGTCTGCGGCTCATTTGTCTTCATCCCCCATTACATTTGCCTACAAATCACACTTTTTAAGTGAAACGAGTGTAAAAAAACGTCATTTGAAACTTTTTTTTGGTTT
>NZ_PJAP01000891.1:0-3302 GCF_002836795.1 Shewanella sp. 11B5
CATGTGAGTGAAAGGACGCAAAACAACCACGGTTTTCATAAGGGTTGTTTTAAATTTATTCAATGGATTAAATCAAATGTCACTAGTAAAAGTAACCTAACTGTAGCATCAACCATTTTATTCAGCAGATGTCGCCATTACTGAATATTCTAGGGTTAAATATCAGTAGTTGAACATGATTAAATTGGGTGTTTGGGTTAGTAATATATGAAATTTAAAGTCTTTCTCATTAATTTAGATAACAGTACTGAACGATTTACGTTCATGGATGAACAACTAAAACAATTAGGTGTCGAATACCAACGTATTTCCGCCGTTTACGGTAAAGATTTGCACGATACCGAGATTGCGAAAGTGTATGATCCGCAAACAAACCTTCAAAAATACGACAAAAAGCTTAATTTGGGTGAAATTGGCTGCTACCTAAGCCATGTCCAATGTTGGCAAATGATTATTGAACAACAGTTAGATTACGCTTTAATTCTTGAGGATGACTCAATCCTAGATCCTGCGTTAATGACGGTGATACAACATATTAATAATCTTTCTGCTGATTGGGATTACATCAAACTGTGTCATGGACGTAAGCAAAAAGGTATTGTTAAATCGATAATGCTTGATGATCGCTTTAGCTTATCGACGTGTTTAAAATTGCCAGCTTCTACCCGCGGCCAATGCGTGTCATTGGCTGGAGCACAAAAATTATTAGCAACGGCATACCCTATTGCCCGTCCTGTTGATATCGATATTCAATTTTGGTTCGAAAAACAATTACGTTGCTTTGTTGTAAGACCTTTTCCTGTGATTGGAACCGATTTAGACAGTGATATTAATCGACAAGGTAGACGTACTAATGTTGAACGTCATCATTTATTGCGTATTTGGCAAAAAGTGAAGTTCGAATTGAATTTATTGAAATATAAACAACAATTGCCATCACTTCCACGATTCAACAGTAACAAGCCATAATGCTTTTTCAAGATAAGTAACCGAACTTTAGATAAGTGACCCTCCATAAGGTTGTTTTATAGCACTAGCTCAGTTGGTTTCATTCAATGGTAATTGATTCACCACTGAGGGAGCAGTGTTAATTTCTTTTGTTTATCAGCATTCGGAATCGCATGTGATTTTTTACTGTAATATTGAACTTGAGAATGCGGAATGATTTTTCATCTTGTATTCTTAGCTCTGGTGAAATAACGAGTAATGATTGCTTTTTCTATTTTAATGGGGACGATGTGAAGTTATTCATATCGTCCCGCCATTTGTATTTATTTTGTTGTTGAAGGTTTGTTTAGCCAAGGTGCTCTTGCATCGGTACCGCCATACAGTTCAAATTTACGACCTAACTTCTGACCACCATCACGAGTCAGTGGTTGCCAAGCAAGGTTACCGCGATTAGTTACTGGCGTTGGTAGTATTGCATCAAACGGGATTGAAATATAAAACCCTTTAGTAAAACTACCCTCACCAAATTGGTCGGCAGATAAGTTTGTTTTGGAGGCGAAAGCACCCACAATTACACCACTATCAAATTGCTTAGAAAAGTCCACAGTAACACCGCGATCTTCTGCTAAGTATTGACCATAGCTGACCTTAAGCAGTACATCATCGAACCAGCTTGGTTGATAATATACGCTAGCATGGCCTGTGAATGTACCAGTTTGAGCTCGGAAATAACGGCCTGAATCAGGATCAAAATTTAGTTCTTGATCAAAGAAACCCACAAGGTTATCTGGGTCGCGCTGCTTAACGTAGTTAGCATCAACACCAAATGCCCATTCGCTATTCATTGGGCGGTAAAGCACTTCTGCGCCAACACCACCAAACATCATTTCTAGATAGCCTACATAGGCTTGAGCATAGATATTTTCACTGAGCTTATCTAACCAAGTGAGCTGCAGGTTATCAATACGAACAGGATTGTCTGACACATATTGCCTAACCAGAGTTCGAACACGTTTTAAGTCGGTACCGTCTGGTGGTGTTTTGTATTTAAATTGATCATAGTTATCAAACAAGTTGATATACATCGCACCACTAATCTCAAGATTATCGGTTAACCAACGGCCTGCTGAACCACTAATACCTACATTAAAGAGGTAAAAATTTTCTGATCCGCCAAATGATTGGGCAAGCTTAGGTGCAAAGCCATAACTCCATTGGTCAGGAACCTCCCAATCGGGCTTTTCTGTTGGCAGTGTTGGTTCGATTACTTTAGTGCTATCTTCAATTTTCGCATTGAGGTAATTATGCTGCACAGCATCTTTAAACTGTTTAGTATCAATGTGAGTTTCAGTTGTTGGAAGGTGCGCAGTATTTTCAATAATTTTGAAGGTACTCACATTCGGAAACTGATTAGATAAAATGCGTCCTGCTTGATCATGAGCGAACTTTCTATCACGATATTTAGTTTGGGTTGCAACAACGGTGACTTCATCATTTTTGATATAAATCTTAGCGCCCTTATAGCCGGCATCATAAGCAAGCTGCTTATTAAGTTCTGGTAGATCAACTTTACGGTCGGTCTTATCAGACTTATCTTCAATTGCCTGCTTGGGAGTGTCACGCCAGTTCGATTTTAAGGTATTAAAATTAGTGGCTAAACTAAAACCTAATGTCCAAGTATTACCACGCTCATAACTTACTTTAAAGTCGCCCCAGTTACTGACTTTATATAATAAGCCGTAGTTTATTGGGCTACTTTGTTTCAGTTCATTACCAGTACGCAAAGCGGCAAAGTCAGACTTATAATCATTACCATCATACTCAACCTTTATGCGCAAAGGGTCCCAAGGCGTTTGATATTCAATACCAGCGAAAACTGCACTACAGCCTTTAAACCAACGTTCAAAGTCAACATTGCCGCCTTTGCCTTTGTAGCCGGTATTCCGATTACAATCGACAGATGATGATTTGTTAGCGTCGGTTAAATTACCACGGTTACCTATATAACCCCAACCCATACCAATAGTTGCATCGAACGGCCCAAAAGCTTTAGTCATGGCGATATATTCGCTATCAAATAAGCCGGTACCACCAATATCACGTACACCGATAGACGTTTCTGGTATCCAATAGCTTTCTTCTAATAAGCGCAGTTTTACATCAATGCCTTTGTCGGTGTAATAGGTATCACCGCTAAATTCAGGATCATTACTGTAAAGCACATCAGGAACTTGAGTGTAGCGAATAGTGGTTTCTAACCAAGGAAAAAGTTGGATTGATAATGCACCGTGATAATAATCTTCGTTAAAGGTGGCGTTAACACTAAATTCACCTTCTGCGGCCATTCTACCTGT
>NZ_PJAP01000892.1:0-3301 GCF_002836795.1 Shewanella sp. 11B5
GTAATATCTGCGCTACCTAAATACGTGCCGACCTGGGAAAGTTATGAAGATACTGAAACCAAGAAGAAGTATCCATTACAACTTACTGGTTATCACACTAAGGGCCGTGCCCACTCTAGTTTTCACAACGTCCCTTGGCTGCGTGAAGCTGTGCAGGATGCTGTGTGGATGAACCCAATCGATGCGGATCAGCGCGGACTTAGCACTGGTGATAAGGTCCACATTTTCAATGATCGCGGCACCATCGAAGTCGAAGTTAAGGTCACACCTCGTATTATGGTCGGCGTAACAGCACTGGGGCAGGGCGCTTGGTTCCTACCTGGTGGCAATGTGGATAAAGGCGGTTGTTTGAACGTGCTTACCACACAACGCACTACACCGATAACGAAAGGTAATCCTCAGCACACTAACCTGGTTGAAATCCGTAAGGTCTGATAGGAGTTAACAATGAGTAATAATATCCAATACGGCTTTCATGTCGACGCAAGTAAATGTACTGGCTGTAAAACCTGTCAGATATCGTGTAAGGATCGTAAAGATCTCCCCGTTGGCATCAACTGGCGCCGGGTTTATGAATACGGTGGGGGACAATGGACAGAACATGGTGATGGTACTGTAAGCCAAAACGTATTTGCCTATTACATGTCTATCGCTTGTAACCACTGCTCGGAGCCTGTTTGTGTTAAGGCTTGTCCAACTGGCGCAATGCACAAACGCCGCGAAGATGGTTTAGTCCATGTGGCGGCAGATTTGTGTATCGGCTGTGAAAGTTGTGCAAGAGCTTGCCCGTACGATGCGCCGCAGATAGATAAAGATCGTAAGGTGATGACCAAGTGTGATGGTTGTTTTGAGCGTTTGGCCGAAGGTAAACAACCTTCATGTGTGGAGTCTTGCCCTATGCGAGCTATCGATTTCGGACCGATGGAAGAGCTGATGGCTAAGTACCCGGGCGCCATCTCGCCCGCGGTTGCTCCGTTGCCACAAAGCAGTATTACTACACCTAACTTACTTATTACACCTAACCGTCATTCTCGCCCAAGTGGTGACACTGATGGAGAAGTGTTGAACTACGCAGAAGTTTAATCCCCCGATTGGTGCCACTCATGTGGAGTGGCACCTCTATTTGCTGTTTATGGCGATACATTTAGTTCAACAAACGAGGTTAGCATGGTATCTCTTAACGAAAATGAACTCCTAGAATATCAAGGCATTGCGCGCATTCTTCACAATGTACTCTTTAATGATCCGACCCCAGAGTTGATCCAAGGATTTATTGAGCATGATGTTGCTCAAAGCTGGCCACCGTTTACCGAATCGGCCAAAGAGTCGAGTGGTCGTGAGTTGCTGGCCAATTATCTCGGCCAATGGACTGAAGATAAACAACAAGCCTTAAAACTGGACTATGCACAACTTTTCTATGGACCGGGCGAGCCCAATGCTGTGCCTTGGGGATCGGTTTACTTGAGCGAGAGGCAACTCCTCAATGATAAGTCGACTATGGCACTAAAAGCCTTTTATCATGAACAAGGGATCAGCTTCGAGCTGGATAGTAATCAACCTGTCGATCATATCGGTCTGTTTTTCGCGGTATTGGATCAAATGTTTACCCAATGGGATCAAACTGAAGATAACGAACCACTAGAACGAAACTGCATGATTTTGCTGCAGCAACACCTTCTTCCTTGGTCTGGGCGCTGCCTCGAACTGATGAATGAACATGCTAGAACTGATTTTTATCGCGGCATAGCAATGCTGACTCAAGCCTATTTAGATCGACTGATCCAAAGGCTAAATCTGGTCCCTATGACCGCGCGCCTGTATCGTTAGTAGACAGTATCGTTAAGAGACAAGGTTTTATAACGGGTGGGTTGATATGACGTTCATTAAAGCGCTGGGCGCTCAGTGGAATAAAGGTAAGTTGTCGCAACAGCTTGAGCGGGTTCTGATGTTAGAGCCTGAGATCCAGTCGCTTTTTATTGGGGCAACCACAGTTACCACAGTCTCTAATTTAATCGCAGCCATCGGCTTTCAAGGGGCTGAGACTCAGGAGCAAGAGAAGCAGCTCAGCCATGAGTTTATGCTCACCATACTATTCGACTGCTTTCGGTTACTTATGATCAAACAGATTGAGCATGACAACCTGAGCCAAGCCGAACATCTGATCATTCAGCTTACCAAAATGTGGGCAACGAAAGAGTTGGGCGACAAGCCTGTTAATGAGTCCAGCCAGACTCAATATCGAGCGCTGCAACAAAAAATCCTCAAACTTAGCGAACAGCTCGATGAGCTAAATCGGCAGAGGCTGCTCCAAAAACGAAATATGTGACGTTAACTATTAAACTTATCAGACTAAAAAAGCTAACTTTTCATCTTGCGTCGCATGGTATTCGGGTTGATGCTCAGTAATCGAAAAGCAAGCAATCGAAAAGTGGGGCAGAGTCTAACGAGTCTCCATCTACTCCAATGACGCCACAATCTCACGGAAAAATTCAATGGTTTCTTGTTTTGAATTCAGCTCATCAAGAAAGCCTAAATCGGCACTGTTTTTAACTATCACCACATTGTGTTTTTGGTTTACATAAATATATTGTCCGTAAACGCCGACACAGAAAAATTCACCTTGCTGTGCTTCTGGCGGTAACCAAATTTGATAGCCATAACCTAATTTTCCGACTTGCGGTTGTAGGTATTCCGCTTGTGGGGTGGTGGCGGCTTTTATCCAAGCAGCTGAGACAATTTGTTTGCCATTAAATGCGCCATTATTGAGTAATAAGCGACCAAAGCGGGCGTAGTCACGGGTGGTAACATTTAAGCCGCCTAACGCAAATGCGCTACCTTGGGAATCAGTCAGCCAATAGGCATCGCTTTCCATGCCTATGGTGTTCCAGATATTTTGCTGTAAAAGTTCGATTAATGATTTCCCGCTAACTCGCCTGAGTATCATACCAATCACGTGGGTGTCCATGCTGACATAATGAAATGCTTTGCCTGGGGCTGACTCATTAACCAGTTCACTGGTCATTTGATCTAACGAGCCGCCAATAGCCAGTACACGGCCCATTTTGTTAATGTCAGAATAAAAATCTAGATAGTCTTCGTTCCACTTAACCCCAGACGACATTTGCAATACGTGTTTTACTTTGACGTCGCCATAACCAGACTTGGCAAGCTCGGGCAGATAAAAGCCGACGGTTTTTTCAATATCAATGTTGCCAGCATCCACCTGCATGCCGAACAATATCGATACAAATGATTTGGCCATTGACCATGAGATACGTTTGTCATCACTTTTAGTGCCTAG
>NZ_PJAP01000893.1:0-3297 GCF_002836795.1 Shewanella sp. 11B5
ATCACAGACGGCAAACATAGTGGTGATACCGTTAACAATCCCCCATATAGGGGGATTTCTTGTTTGTAATTTAACAAATAAAGCGTTGCTTAAGATTGAGTTGAAGGTGTCCAACACTACTCTCGATATTATAAAAATGCCATTTAATCAACTCAACAGAGCCAGTTAGCGAATTAAGCTGGGTTTCGTTAAACACTGGGAGTGCCAATATGAATCTGTTGCTGTACTCATTCACTGGAGTGCTTCTCAGGCATAGCTAGTGACAGAACTATTTAATTTAGCAGTTAATAGAAACACGTCAGCATACAGAGCGATAGAAAAAGAACTTAATAGTTACGATTTCTCGAGCTCTGAAATAAAAAAGACAATTCAAACTATTTATTCAGCCCGTTCGTAACAAACAGATGAAATCAAAAACGGCCAGCATCTTAGATACTGGCCGTTTTTTGTTAGTGCATTTTTAATAGCTTAGTGCTTATGGTTGTAGCTGGGCTTTTGCCGCTTCAACTTTTGAAAAATCTAAGCCAAGTTCTACCACAGCTTCTTTGATCAAGGCTGGGTTTTGCATCACCATGCCCATCAACTGTTGTAGCTTTTCTGCAGGAATACCTAATTGACCAATAGTTGCCATTGCTGCGAATGGGTTTTCAGTTAACGTCTGGAACAACTCATTAATTTGTACGTCACTGATATTGTGTTCTTTGAAGATGGCAAGAATCGGGTTCATTGCTATACCTTGTAATGTTAATTGACTAAGTTGTGATTTTATCACGTTTTCATAATACTGGTGCAAGCCTCATTATCTATTCATGATAACTGTCGATATGATTGATGTATTGTTTACGGCCTCAGAGTCGCCGCTACTATTAACGTCAGTCTAGTGATTCAGTCTTGTAGCTCCGCTTCATGACTCGATCTTAATTGCTCTGTCTTATTACTCTACAAAATATCAACTACTTGAAATAACTACATGAATAAAAATCTGTAATAATTCATAGGCTTATTCATGCCTGCTTGGTGTTGTGTTGAGGGGTTATAGTGATAGTTCATCATGCCTATATTAACGGCGATGCATTATTGATTGAGTTTACAATATTGGCGTTTATACTAAGCCAGGTATGGCATGGTGCTGTATGTTTCGTTTAACTACACGGATGTTTTATATGGATATTGTTACCCTTTGTATTGCCGTTGTTATTTCTCAACCGTTAATTGTGTATTTGGCATTTTATAAAGATACCGGTCTGACAACGAAAAAAAACGAGTTTTATCAATCTTTTTTAGTTATTCCTCCCAGCTTTGCTTTCTTCTATCTAGACCAATACTGGTATGCGTTAAGCTTACTGGCTGCAGTCACGTTATTTGGTCTGCTATTGGCCAAAATGGTTAATCATAAGGCAAGTCATCCTATTGTTCGCGATGATCTCATCTCATTCGCTATTGCGTGGTTGATAATATTTGGCATAGGTCATTTTATTGCAGGTTTATTTACAGGCTCAAGTCCAGACATCGTTGTAACATCAGAGGTTACGGCGGTAACAATACAACAAGGAATGTACTCCGCATTATCAATTTCACTGCTTTATTTAGCGATTATGCTGGTGGTATTTTGTGTCCGAGTCTTAGAGAAAAAATATATAACCAAAGAAAAATTTAGCGACTTTTTGCTACTCATTTGTAGTGTTATCGGTGGTGCGCTTCCCGTCATGGGTGACTATTTTATGTTGAGTATGATGCTAAACTTTTTTATCTTGTTTTATATTAGTGGAATAATTATTTGCTTAGATGGGACTGGTCCTTCTAGTGGCGCCGTTGGTTTTATTTTTAGTTATTTATTTATGATGGGGGCAGGGGTTTGTCTGTTGTTCAAAGGTGGAGCTTGGTTGTTTGGTTAACCTTTACTGAGTATAAAGCTCATTATTCTGCTATCGATGTAGTAATAATATTTTAATACGCTTAATGACAAAAAAGAGATATAGAAAAGCGAGATCACACCGTGATAAATGTTGGAATTTGCACTGCATTTTTAATATTCTTTTTATGGTCCAGCATGCTTTTAACAAGGGCTTGGCATTACTGATTTGTACTCGTCATGCTATACAACTTACAACTTACAACTTATGACTATTGACGAGATTTTAGCTGAGCTTGACACAATGCTAGCAAAGCACAATTGAAGTACATGTGGCATTGAGTGTTTTAAAAAATAAAAAATCATCTCAAATTGAGATGATTTTTTGTTCGGACTATTTAAGCTATAGCCTCATTAATAACGTTTGTTTCTAGCTAATTAAAACGTGACATTTTTTTCTGCACTACAAGTGGCAGTAGAAGATTCGCATACTTGATAAGTGTATGTTCCACCGCCTTTTGCTGAAATACTATCTGTATAGCTACCGTCATTTGCCGTAGTGGTTACTTTGCTGTTGTTGCGGAAAATGTCTACATTGGCTGAACTTGCACCACCAAAGGTTAAATCAACTTTGTTAACGCCTTTCGATTTATAACCATTAAGTGACAATGTAATATCGCCGCCCGTTGGTGGCGGAGTTACCCCACCGCCTGCACAGCCATTACTTGATAAATAAGCATCTGCAGCAGCAGCTTGCACAATACCATAACCAAAGTAGTCATCTTTACCTGATGCTCCGGCGTCTAACGCTGTGGCTTTAAGTGCTGCACGGATTTCACTGCCCGTACATTCGTTATGTTGTGACCATACTAAGGCTGCAATTCCCGACACCGCAGGAGTAGCCATAGAAGTACCACTCATAAAGCCAAAGTCTGATGTACCAATATCAATATTTGCAGTTGCCGCATTAACTAAGGTTGATCTATCTTCAAATGCTGCCCCAACAGCAGGAATACTTGTCGCATTAGCATCGCCTAATGTACCGTACAGCATGCCTGGTTCATTATTAATAATAATGGCACCGACACCACCAGATGCTTCACAGTTAGCGACTTTATCGTAAAATGAAATTACACCACGGTCGATCACACAAATATTACCGTTAGCACCTGAGTTGGTTGACTCAGCTGTTCCCATGTAAAATGTGTTACCCACTACTGAACCTGCGTTTTCCATTGCCGATGAGGAAAGAGCGAATCCGTCTGCTGATAAATTTGACGCAGTAGCTTGCCCTGCTGGATAGGTTGAAAGGGTATCTACACCGCCGGCAGAAACTTCAACACAAATGGTTTCATCAGTTGTTACTTTACGACCTTTACCCGATGTACATGTCGGGAACTGAGAGAAATCTGCAATAACGTTATTGCTATCATTGGCACCAATCA
>NZ_PJAP01000894.1:0-3295 GCF_002836795.1 Shewanella sp. 11B5
AATAGGTGCTGACTCGGTGTTACTTAAAGTGTTGAGCGTTACAGATAAAGGCTCAATATTTGATTCGGTATAATAGGCGTTGGCTGCTGTTTCAATCATCATGCCCGCTTGACCTTCGTACTGCGAGCTACCAATAAAACTTAACGCTACAGCAAGAGCATCAAATAAACGCCCAACAGATCGACATTCAATACAATGGCTATTGTTACGCCACAGCTGATATAAATTAGTGACAGTTTTTCTGCCTAAGTCGGCGATAGCGGCAATGGGGAGTGAAAGTACTTGTTCAAGCGACATTTGTTCAAACAATAATGCCAGCAGAATTCTAACTGGGTTTTTAATCGCTTGCTCACCGCCAATTAACTTAAACGAACTAAAGTGGGCCACCGTGGTAAAACCGTGCACATCAGCCAGCATGACTTCGCTGCCCCATAATGTGCCGTCATCACCTAGGCCTGTGCCATCAAAACTGAACCCTAATACTTGCTCAGTGCGTTGGTGCATCGCCATAACAGACAAAACATGGGCGAAGTGGTGTTGTATGCCAATGCAATGAGATGGCAAAAGGCGATGTTCAGATTGGTAGTTTACTGCCCATTGTGTCGGCGCATATTGCGGGTGATTATCGTGCACTATATGACTCGGGCTGAAGTCATACAAACGCTTAAATGTTGCTAAGCTTCGGCTAAAATATTGCTCTGTTTCTAGAGTGAATAAATCCCCAATGTGCGGTGATACGATCAGATTATCGGCAAAACCGAATGCAACCGTATTTTTCTGTTGTGCGCCAACAGCCAACACGCTATTTTTACTGTTTGATAGCATCGGTGAGTGCAAATTAATGGTTAACGGCGCATAACCGCGAGCTAATCGAATGACTTGCAGCTGCCCGTCAATCACTTGTACCACGCTGTCATCACAGGCATTAATAATCGGCCGATTATGGTCGAGGATCCCATCGACTACATGGCTTAAATGCTGCTCAATCTCAGCTTGATTACCAATAATGGGTTCTCCGCTGCGATTGGCACTGGTAGCCACAATGGGTTTGTGTAATCGCTGCATCAATAAATGATGTAATGGTGTGTAGGGTAAAAATACTCCAAGGCGATCAATACCCGGCGCTAGCAATGGACTCAGTGCGATAGGGTGAATATTTCTGCAATTATCTCTACCATTATCTTTACCATCAACACTAGCAACACGTTTGGTCATCAAGGTAATCGGCTTCTCAGGGCTGGTTAATACTTGCCATTCCGTTTCAGTACCGCTGACACATAATTTCGCCTGGGCCAAGTTAGTCACCATTATCGCTAATGGCTTGGCGAGGCGTTGTTTACGTTGACGCAGGGCTGCAACCGCATCGTTATTGGTAGCATCACACACCAAATGAAAACCGCCTAAACCTTTAATGGCCACTATGCCACCACGGTTTATCATTTCAACGGCTTGCTCTAATGCCATCAACATCGATGAATCATAAAGACATTCAGCACGAGCATTGATAACGCTAAAGGTTAATTGTGGACCACAATGTGGGCAACTCACTGGTTGTGCATGGTAGCGTCGATTCATTGGATTGATATAAGCGGCGTGGCAATCATCGCACATTTCAAAATCAGCCATGGCAGTGTTGCATCGGTCATAAGGCAGGGCGTTGATAATGGTGTAGCGCGGACCGCAATTGGTGCAATTGGTAAATGGATATTGATAGTGGCGATTTTGAGGGTCATTAATGTCGTTAAGACAATCTCGGCAAATACTCATGTCGGCCGAAATAGCCACATTTGCATGTTCGTCAGTAGCGGCATGGCTATCAATAATACTAAATTGGTCTAATAAACTTAATTGAGCTTGATGAGTAACCTCAATGGCATCAATGCGCGCTAATGGCGGCGGAGATTTAGCTAATTTATCGATAAACTGTTCAATCAGTTCGCTATTACCTTGTAAAACAATCGTCACCCCAAGGTGATTATTTAGCACGCTACCGACTAAATTTAACTGATGTGCCAAACGAAAAACAAAGGGGCGAAAACCAACCCCTTGCACAATACCTTTAACAATAATGGTAACTTGCTGTAATGGTTTCATAAGGACTCAATCTCATACAAGGATAAGCGATAACTGATATACTTTAAGATACCTTTTATCTACGTCTTTGTTTGAGATATAGCCCACCAATTGCGATATTAACGCCATCTAAATCCAATAATGGATTGACCACCAGTGGAAAGTTTTTACCAATACGTAATTGCACCCGTTCAGTTAGCACCGGATTAGCAAATTCGCTTCCAGCAATCACTAATTGTTTTACGCCAATATTTTGATCTAAATGTTCTACCCAATGGCTTAAGTAGTCGGCAAACGAGTCATGAAATGCAAAAGCAAGTTTTGCTAAGTTAGTCTCGCCTGCCAACTTGAAACTCATTAATGTGCCCAAGGTTTTACACCAATTGAGGCTACGATGCGCGGCGCCTTTGGTGAGAGGAAAGTCAATGCGTGGTGCATTATTGCCATGATGAGACATCGCCAAAGCAATAAATTTATCGGCAAGTTCGGTTACCGTCACTCGTTGAGCAGTTTCTACCGGATAAGCGCCAATAATTAGGGTTGCAACAGCCATTAGCTGAGACAATGCACCATCGTCGGCTTGAATGTGAAGATCCAATAATTGATTATATTCGGCTGGAAATAACTGTTTAAACTTATCTAACAGACTTTTTTGCGGCGACTCAGACAAACTATGACAAATCTCATAACCTGATGTCGGCAACGTCGGTAATTGGAAAAATAATTCAGGGTTACTTTGGCTGTCGAGAGTGACAATTTGGCAAGCATTTTGTTGGCTGAAATACAATACCGCAGCATGTTTAACAAATTGCGCTTTATGGTGATTTTTATTGGGATCACAACGTAATACCGCAGCATTCAATGCACATAAGCTGGTAGTAATATCGTTCGTTATTGTGTTTGAGTCTTCTGCACAAGAACTGGCTAAAACAGGTGGCAAAGTTAACGGTGAAGCTGACGCTGAAGTAGACGATTTAGCACCGTTGTCACTCACTTGCCAATTAATATCAGTTTTAGTGCTTTGAACCTTGAACGTATGTTGGTCATCTTGGTAATGATGCTCATCATGCAAACAGGTCACATTAGTCGGTAACGATATGCTGCCATCGCTTAGGGGGGTGATCGGTAACCAATGTTGATTAATACTGGCTAAACGCAGCGGCTCATTGAGTAGGGCTTCTTGGTTAGTATGTGGTTCAATATCACTAGTGACATGCAACCA
>NZ_PJAP01000895.1:0-3287 GCF_002836795.1 Shewanella sp. 11B5
ACTTGATAAATTGTTAAAGAGCGTTGACCGTTTCAGTAGGTCAGGGCTGCGTATTCTACGCATTCCCTTTATGGCGTCAAGTGTTTTTTCAAACTTCTTTTTGCCTGTTATCAACACCACTAAGTGACTGTTAATAACGCTAACCGGTTTTCGCTTTCGCTGTATGCCGTGTCAGTGGATGCGCATTATAGGCAGCTTAAGATTTAGTGCAAGCGCTTTTGTGCAAAAAAATGATCTTTTTATGATCTTTTATCCATTTGGCTACTTAACTACATGATACCCACTATTTACCCCCAAAGTTATCCACAATTGGTTAATTTAGCTGTAAGTTTTATGATCCCAGAAATAAAAAAGGTAGCGAATAATCGCTACCTTTCTTATGTAACATCAATAATAAACGAAGGTTAACTGAGTTTACCGTGACATTGTTTGTACTTTTGACCTGAACCACATGGACATGGATCGTTACGTCCTATCTTCTCACCTTCACGGATCACTGTTTTAGGTGCTTCTATTTGTTGCTCACCAGTATCACTTAATGCTTCTACTGATGCGTGTTGATAAGCCAATTTAATTTTTGCTTCTTCATCACGGCGACGCTGCTCCATTTCATCAACATCTGACTGCGCTTGAACTTGCACTTTAGACAGTACACTTATCACGTCATTTTTCAGTGTTTCAAGTAATTGCTGGAATAATTCAAACGATTCACGCTTATATTCTTGCTTTGGATTTTTTTGTGCATAACCACGTAAATGAATACCTTGGCGTAAATGATCCATGGCAGCTAAGTGCTCTTTCCAGAGTCCATCGAGTGTTTGTAGCATTACCGCTTTTTCAAATTGACGTAATACTTGTGCACCGACCATTTCTTCTTTAGCTTTATATAATTCACTCCATGACGTTAGAATCCGTTCGCGCAACGTTTCTTCATGCAGATTATCATCTTGATCTAACCATTTTTGGATTGTTAGCTTTAGGCCAAATTCATTACCAAGGCGTTGTTCAAGCCCCGGTACATCCCAAAGTTCTTCAAGTGATTGCGGTGGGATATATTGATCGACTATTCCACTGATCACATCTTGTTCTATATTCTGAATAGTGTCTTGAATGCTTTCTGCATCCATTAACTCGTTACGCTGTGCATAGACAACTTGGCGTTGATCGTTAGCGACATCATCGTATTCGAGTAATTGCTTACGGATATCAAAGTTACGAGCTTCGACTTTACGTTGAGCATTTTCAATAGCACGTGATACCCAAGGATGCTCAATAGCCTCACCCTCTTCCATACCGAGTTTTTTCATCATCCCAGATACTCGATCTGAAGCGAAGATACGCATTAAGCTATCTTCCATCGATAAGTAAAAACGTGAAGAACCGGCATCACCTTGACGACCGGCACGACCGCGTAACTGATTATCGATACGACGGGATTCGTGACGTTCTGTACCTAGAATATGCAAACCACCTGCAGCAAGCACTTCATCATGACGTATTTTCCAGTCAGCTTTAATCTTAGCTTTCTGTTCTGCCGTTGGATTTTCTAGTGCTTCAATTTCCATGTTCCAGTTACCGCCTAATACGATATCTGTACCACGGCCAGCCATATTAGTTGCAATCGTTACAGCACCTAAACTACCTGCTTGAGCAACAATTTCAGCTTCTTTTTCATGGAATTTAGCATTAAGCACGCTATGCGGAATATTGGCTTTTTTCAATAATGAGTTAAGTAGCTCTGATTGCTCAATAGAGACAGTACCCACTAATACAGGTTGGCCACGTTCACGACAACCTTCAATATCTTTAATTATCGCAGCGTATTTTTCTGGCGCAGTAAGATAGACCAAGTCGGCCATATCTTTACGAACCATTGGGCGATTTGTAGGAACAACAACCGTATCTAAACCATAGATATGTTGGAATTCGAATGCTTCGGTATCTGCTGTACCTGTCATACCGGCAAGCTTTTCATACTGTCTGAAATAATTTTGGAAAGTAATAGAAGCCAGAGTTTGGTTTTCATTCTGGATTTTAGCGCCCTCTTTGGCTTCGACAGCTTGATGCAAGCCTTCTGACCATCGACGACCAGGCATAGTACGGCCTGTATGTTCGTCGACAATAATCACTTCATCGTCTTGTACGATATAGTCGATATCTTTTTCAAACAAGGTATGTGCGCGAAGTGCCGCATGAACATGATGCAATAACGAAATGTTCGTAGCAGAATAGAGCGAGTCACCTTCAGCTAACATGCCTTTTTCAATTAAAAGCTGTTCAACTTTCTCTTGGCCACGTTCAGTTAAATGAACCTGTTTGCCCTTTTCGTCAATACTATAGTCACCTTCACCAACATAGTCTTCGGTGTCTTCTTTGTCTTGAGCGATTAGGCTTGGGATCAATAAATTAATTTTGGCGTATAGTTCAGAGCTGTCTTCTGCCGCACCAGAAATAATCAATGGTGTACGGGCTTCATCAATTAGAATTGAATCGACTTCATCAATAAGAGCATAGTGTAATGGTCGCTGAACGCGCTCTTGTGGAGAAAACGCCATGTTGTCACGTAGGTAGTCAAAACCGAATTCATTATTGGTACCGTAAGTAATATCTGCGTTGTAGGCTTCTTTCTTTTCGAATGAACCTAAGCCAGCAATGTTAATTCCGACACTTAAGCCTAAAAACTCAAACAGTGGACGGTTATTCTCAGCATCACGTGTTGCTAAGTAATCGTTCACAGTAATAATGTGAACACCTTTTCCTGTTATGCCGTTAAGGTACGCTGGCAAAGTTGCCGTTAGGGTTTTACCTTCACCGGTTCGCATTTCCGCAATACGATTGCTGTCTAAAACCATACCGCCGAGTAATTGAACATCAAACGGACGCATCTCAAATACACGCTTTGAAGCTTCACGTACAACAGCAAAGGCTTCTGCCATGATGTTATCTAAGGTTTCACCATTTTCTAAACGTGTGCGGAACTCTGCCGTTTTTGCTTTGAGTTCTTCATCAGAAAGCTTTTCGTAATCAGCTTCTAATGCATTAATTTGAATAACAATTTTTCCAAGGTTTTTCAGGGTGCGGTCGTTGCGACTTCCGAATACTTTTGTCAGTAGTTTGCCTAACATCTTAATCACTTATCTGTTGTAGGTTTGGCTCATTTGAGCGCATTAACCGTTAATATTATTAACTTGCTTTGCGGTAAACGTATTTCTGTGGATCTATTTGTTGTTTACCACGCAGCACTTCGTAATGCACATGGGGGCCAGTTGAACGGCCTGTGCTTCCCA
>NZ_PJAP01000235.1:0-9554 GCF_002836795.1 Shewanella sp. 11B5
GACATATTCAACGCTATCTTGAACAACCCCCATATTCATCGTGCCGTTATGCCCAGTGCTTTGCACATTAGACACACTAGCTTCACCTAAACGACCATTGTATGAAGACGCGGCCATATTGTTGGCCTGAATATTGTTGTTACCTGCAGCCACGTTGACACCAATATTACCTGAGGCATTCATGAACGACGCACCATTGATGGTTGATGTATTAGTTGAGGCTTCGTTCCACACACCATTAAAGCCACCCATTTGCGTACTGAATATTTCAGCATCACCAGAGCCAAAAGCAAAACCGGCATCAATAGAGGCTAATGCAGCAGAGTTACTTTGCGCATTAAAATCACCTGCTGCTTGGTTAACACCAATATTACCGCTAGAGTTTTCAAATGCATTACCAGATATTTTAGCGTCGTTATCGTGATAATAATTTTCAACTAAATTTGCACTAGTTTCCTGCACATTTTCAACCACAGCCATGCCTAAACCATTAGCCGTTATAGTGCCCTCGATGGCAACTTTACCTTTATATTTAAGCTCTTTAGATACGTCTATTTTTTTATCTAATTCAACACTACTGTCTGAATCAGTCATTCCATTTGCGTATGCAGAACTACTCATTATTGCTGCAATACTTAGCACTAGAGTGAGTTTTTTCATCTTCCATTCCTCCGATCGATGATTATTAATTCCCGCTTGGTAACTGCAACGAGAACTGGTTAATGGCGACATTGTTATCACCAGAAATTTGATTAACTTGCATCACGCCCTGCGCATCCAAAAAGCTGTCTGGAGCGATGTCGGCTTGATAGTGTGATAGTTGATAAGATGACGGTGCTATTTGGCTCGATACTTGAGTTAACCCTTCATCATTTAACCCCTGGCCCATGATGGTTTCTAAGGTCGAGTCCATGGCAATACTGCCTATGTTAGCTTGCATATTTTGCTCACCGCTGACTTGATTAATACTGGCTAAGCCCTGAAATTGGGCAAAGGCTTGGCTGTCTATTACAGAGGTGAGTTGCTTACTCACCTCTGTAATAGAAGTAGATTGTGGCAATTGGTTATAATTAATTATTTGAATGGAAGCACGATGGCCTAATGCATGACTGTTAGACTGAATATTAAAATCACCAGCAGCTTGATTGATACTTGCCCGACCTGCACCTTGCATCACATGTGAACCAATCACCGAAGAATCATCAGCATAAGAATGAGCAGCCAGCAATAACGCACTTAGCTGTACTCCTCGCTTCAATGATAAATGCAATAATTTGCAATGTACCCGGTTCATGATTTCCATAAGAGATTCCTTCCATGCTCGATACATGGATATAGCAACCCTCATGCCAAAAATAAAAACTTTATTTTTCAATTGGATATACTTTAACAGTGAAAGTATATTCTCAATATTAAGAATATAAACCGCTAGGTTGTTGAAATTATGTTTAATTTAAAATAAAAGCTAAATCTTAGTAATAAGACTGAATGTGCCAGCAGTATTTTTTGACGAGGTTCAACTCAGATTAATAGAGTAAGTGAATAGAATAAATAAACAGAGTTGGGAATAACTGACTTATATAAAGTGGTTGAGTATGTAGATAAAGGAATAAACCGACATTTGGTTAGATACTAGCAAAGTTAAATTAGTTGTAAATCATGCTTGTCCATAAGTCGATAAAAGGTCGCTCGTGAAATATCTAAATAACTTGCAGCCAGTTCAACTCGACCGTCGGCAATTAGCATAGCCTGTTGTAATGCTTGTTTTTCAGCATTGTCTTTTAAGGTTTTAAGCGATAAAGCAATGTGACGCTTTTTTTCTATATTCGCTAACTCTAGGTTTTGTGCACTGATCTGTGGCGTGTCGCACAATACCACAGCTCGACGAACACGGTTGATTAACTCGCGGACATTTCCAGGCCACGGATAGTTTAGTAATGCATGGCAAGCAGTTTGTGATAAAGGCTTAGTCACTAGTCCATATTCATTCGAATACACTCGAATAAATCGATTGGCTAAACCGATGATATCATCACGCCTTTCTTTTAATCTTGGGGTGTTAATGGTTATGCCATTCAAACGATAATAGAGATCTAATCTAAAATTACCTTGATCAATGGCACTTTCTAAATCCACATGAGTCGCCGCTAAAATACGCACGTCAGCCGATTGCGGAGTACCGCCACCAACGGAGTCGTATAAACCTTCTTGTAAAAATCGTAATAAATTAACTTGCAGCTCAGCGGGGAGGTCACCAATTTCATCTAAAAATAGTGTTCCACCATTAGCCAATGCTATCTTGCCTTTTCTGGTACTTGTAGCGCCTGTAAAAGCCCCCTTTTCATGACCAAATAAGTCCGATTGAATTAAGCCCGCCGCCATAGCACCACAATTAACCGTAATAAATGGTCCATCTTTTCGGGAAGATAATTGATGTAACTTGGTCGCCACTAATTCTTTACCAGTGCCAGATTCTCCTCGAATAAGCACAGGAATATCAGTAGGTGCCACGCGCTCAACTTGACGGAATAACTGTTGCATTACGTCTGATTGATACACAGCGTTTTCGGTTTCTTTACCCGTGAACTCAAGCTGTGGAACATGATGTTGCTGCTTTAATTTAGACAAGCCAATACCATGACCTAAACACTTTTCTAACCTTTCTGGATCAATAGGGCTAGTGCAAAAGTCCCAAGCATATTGCGCAATAAAAGTAGTAATATCAGCAATGTCGAGTTGTGATTTATTGATGAGTACAATGATATGAACCCTAGGGTCTAATTCCCGAACCAGATAATTGATTTCATTTATAGTATTGTCTTTTCGAAGATCGATTAAGCACAGAGCACAATTAATGGGTATTTTGTTTTGATCATACTGATCGATGTAGTGAAGCTGAAAGTTTAATCGAGAAAGTACTTCATTTAGCTCATTACACTGAAAGCCTGCCATTAGTAATGGTTCCATGTTGATATCCTTCCGATACAGTGAACACCAAAGTGCTGGCACAAGATTAGTTTGTGCACCTTATCTCTAGATATAACTGGATAATATTACTGAAATAAAAATCCTGCTCATTCGCTAATCGCTTATATCTTCGGTAACTAAATACATAAACAACGTATTAACTCATAAGTTGTATCATTATTTGGTTGAATATGAATACATGATCAAAACCACACTTAGTGCATTTTTAACCATCTTCTTATCGACTTATCACCCCAGATTAACCGTATGATGAGTAATTTCAGTGTACCTGTTATCCCTGCTACATCTTTCTTATGCTCTTAGTATGGTATAGAAGCGCTAATAGTATAGAAAAATAGTCATTAAACTGTCATATCTGCAACATTTACCCCCCTACAAAGTGGTTAACTTCAATCCATAATTTAAAATCGATTTACTGACACAAGTCTCAAAACCCTATTAAACCACCTAAACAACTGTGTTATAACTATAACGTAGATGCCTCACGGGCAGTAAAGTCGTTAAATGCAACCCAAAGATAACCATCTAGGGTCCTAAAGGAACCATAATGATTAAACACAGTGCTTTTATAATGTTAAGTACATTGGCATTAACCTTATCTACTGCAGTTAATGCAGGGCCGCTCTCAAAAGATGTTGAAGAGATGCGAGTATCAAAAGCTGGGCAAACAATGCCTAATGTGGTTAATCGTTATCAAGCTATCAGTGATACTGTAGAGGTCAAGTTAGCCCAATCCACTGATGAGTTAGCGGTTACCGAAATGGCCGCGCATCAAGGGCATAGGTTATGGCAGCAAGCTGTACGTGATGTGCAATCGGGACACAGTGATGATCGCTCCTTGTACTGGAGTCGTTTAAGTATGCGTAACGTCCTAAAGCAAGAAAAAGCTGGGTTCAATGTGGCCGATTGGCAACGTGATATTTTAGTCAAAGCTGTTGAAAAATCCTCTCGCGGTTTTAGTGATATTGAGTTTTCTCCCGATACACAAATTAATATTTTAGTGACCGGTTTTGACCCTTTTTTCCTTGATAGAAACATCGGCCAAAGCAATCCATCAGGTTTAGCAGCGTTAGCACTCGATGGCTATCGTTTTGACGTAAATGGTAAAAAAGCACAGATCGAAACGGTGATGATTCCAGTAAGATATGCCGATTTCGACAATGGTATTATCGAGTCGTTACTCACACCGTTTTATCGTGACAACAGTGTCGACATGGTATTTACCATCAGTATGGGTCGTGAGAACTTCGATATTGAACGTTTTCCTGGACGTAACCGCAGTGCAGAAGCTCCAGACAATTTAAATGTCTTAACCGGTGCCAGTCAGCGCCACCCTAAAGCACCATTATTTAATAATGGAGCATCTACTGACGGCAAATTAAATGGCCCTGAATTTGTGCAATTCTCTTTGCCTATTGAAGCAATGGCGGCAGTGAAAGGTCATTGGAGTGTCAATGACAACAACCAAATTAGCACCTTATCTCGGGGCCAATTTAAGGCATCATCACTGGCAGAATTACAAAATGAAATTTCTGTAGAAGGCTCTGGTGGCGGCTATTTATCCAATGAAATTTCCTATCGCAGTATTTTACTTCGAGATCAATTTAACTTGAATTTACCGGTAGGACACATTCATACTCCACGTATTAAAGGCTACGACTCACAAGTAGAGTCAGACATTGTCGAGCAGATACGCGCCATGATAGCTGCAGCAGCGAGCACACTGTAATGCCTACAAACTAACTTAACAGGCCAATACTTTACTTGCCTGAATCTTTCATTAATCATTCAAGCAAGTGAAGCTCACCAACATGTTTAAAAATATTTTCAATCTCACCCAGCGCGCGCACCAAGCACTAACGCAAGATGTTCACGAAAAGGGGTCTTCATTATCAACAGGGCCTTGCCCCCACCAAACGCAGAACACTACCGTGAGTAATCCATTACAACTGCAGATCTTGGCCAAAGTAGAAGCTGACTACCTGTTAGCCGAACAACATTTCAAACGTCAATTCCCACGCCCTAGTGTAGATTTCAGCTTGCGTGGAAAAAGCGCCGGAACGGCGCACTTACAAACCAATAAATTACGTTTTAACCCAGTGTTACTCGCTGAAAATCATGACATTTTCATTAACGAAGTGGTGCCACATGAAATTAGCCACCTGTTGTGTTTCCATCTATTTGGTAAAGTAAAACCTCATGGTAAAGAATGGCAGAGCGTAATGCTGACAACATTTAAAATTACTCCCAAGACCACTCATCAACTCAATACTCAATCGGTCAGCGGACAACAATTCGAATATTTTTGTGGCTGTGGCAGCATCAACTTAACCATAAGACGTCACAACAGAATTGTCCGAGGCCAAACTCAATATCGCTGTCGCCACTGCAAACAAACATTAACCTCTTTTAACCCTAAATAACCTTTGCTCGTAATAATAAACAGTATCAATTGCGTCATCGCATCTGATGGCTTAACATCAGCAAAAATGACAGGCTAAGCCTGCGCTGTAACGATGTTTTTGTTAATTTTAGGGTTTATTTTGCGCTTATCATCCACACACTCTTGGTTATTTGGGGTGTCGCTTCTGTGCGGCATTTTTTCATCCACACTTATCGCAGCAGAACATCCAAGTAGTTTTGGTAAAGCGAAAAAAGTTGCCAAAAAGATTTACCAACAACACCTACCTCTCAGTTCCTTTTATTGCGGCTGCGACATCGCCATAGCAGGCAAATTATGGCAAGCAGATCATGCTAGCTGTGGCTATCAGGTTAGAAAACAAATTATTAGAGCCAACCGTATTGAATGGGAGCATGTGGTTCCCGCTTGGGAATTTGGTCATCAACTGCAATGTTGGCAAGATGGCGGCCGTAAAAATTGTGGTAAAAACAACAAGAAATTCAAAAAAATGGAAGCCGATTTACATAATCTCGTTCCTGCTGTCGGTGAGGTCAATGGCGATCGCAGCAACTTTAGGTTTAGTGATTGGGGTGGAAAAGCGGATCAATACGGGCAATGTGAAATGATTGTCGACTTTAAAGGCCGCAAAGCACAACCGCCTAAACGAGCAAGAGGTCCTATTGCTCGCACTTACCTTTATATGCAAAAAATCTATGGTCTTCAAATTAGCAGCAGTCAGCAAAAATTGTTTAATGCATGGGACAAAATGCAGCCAGTGACGGCAACTGAGTGCAAGCGTGATACCTTAATCGCTGCTAACCAAGGTAATCATAATGATTTTGTATTCAAACAATGCCAAAATAACGGCTTAGTTCGTTAATTGGCGATCAAGCTTTCCCTTGAACAATTGGTTAAATAAGGTCAACACTGATGAGAGTCCCACGTATTTTTCAGCCCCTAGACAATTTACAGCAAGGGCAAACTCTTCAATTAGATGAGGATGGCGTCGCCCACATTGGCCGAGTATTGCGAATGGGGATGGGTGACCAAATCAGCTTGTTTAACGGTGATGGCAACGATTACTTAGCTGAAATCATTGAAACCAGTAAGAAATCGATCGCTGTCACGGTCTTAAGTTGTGAAGCTAATAATAGCGAATCACCATTAGACCTACATTTAGGTCAGGTGATTTCACGCGGAGACAGGATGGAGTTTACAGTTCAGAAGTCAGTAGAGTTGGGTGTAACAACCATTACTCCGTTATTTTCTGACCGTTGTGGTGTCAAACTGAGTGGTGAGCGCTTAGAGAAAAAACTGCAACAATGGCAAAAAATTGTTATCAGTGCCTGTGAACAATCTGGCCGCAGTATTGTTCCGATTGTTCGTCCAGCAATGACATTGGCGCAATGGTGTGAAGAGTCCACCGAAGCCTTAAAACTGAATTTGCACCCGAGAGCCTCACACGGTATTAATGGCTTGCAGTTATCAGGTCAACACCAGAAAGTAAGATTATTAATTGGCCCAGAAGGCGGTTTGTCTGACGAAGAAATTGCCATGACAGAAACCCAACATTTTACCGATATTTTATTGGGACCAAGGGTGCTTAGAACAGAAACTGCGTCATTGACTGCCATTACCGCATTACAAGTTAAATTTGGTGATATTGGGTAAACCGATATCTTCCCTGCACATTATTAAAGGATACACACATGATTAAGCTCGGTATTGTTATGGACCCGATCAGCGACATTAACATCAAAAAAGATTCGAGCTTTGCGATGTTATTAGACGCACAAGCACGTGGCTACCAATTGTTTTATATGGAAATGCATGACCTTGCTATGGTCAACGGTAAAGCCATGGCCACGATGCGTGAATTATCGGTTAAGCAAGATGCTGATCAATGGTTTACTTTAGGCGAGTCTGTTGATACTCCGTTGGCCGAACTTGATGTGATCTTAATGCGTAAAGACCCACCATTTGATACCGAATTCATCTACGCGACTTATATGCTTGAACGTGCGGAAGAAGAAGGTGTGTTGATTGTTAACAAACCGCAAAGCTTACGTGATGCCAATGAAAAACTGTTTACGGCATGGTTTTCTGAATTTACGCCTGAAACCATTGTGACTCGTGATGCGAAACGTATCAGAGCATTCCACCAGCTAAAACAAGACATCATTTTAAAACCACTAGATGGTATGGGCGGCACGTCTATTTTTAGAGTGAAAAAAGATGACCCTAACGTTGGTGTGATTATCGAAACATTAACCAGTTATGGTCAACAATACGCAATGGCGCAAGCCTTTATTCCAGAAATCACTCAAGGTGATAAGCGTATTTTAGTGGTGGACGGTGAACCGGTACCTTATGCATTAGCCCGTATCCCGATGAAAGGTGAAACCCGTGGCAACCTAGCTGCTGGCGGCAGTGGTGTAGCCCAACCATTATCAGAAAGTGATTGGAAAATTGCGCGTGCTATTGGTCCTGAATTGAAAAAACGTGGCCTTATTTTTGTCGGCTTAGACGTTATTGGCGATAAGTTAACTGAAATCAATGTAACTAGCCCAACCTGCATTAAAGAAATTGAAGCAGCGTTCGACGTTAATATTACCGGCATGCTTATGGATGCCATCGAAGCCCGTATTAGTCAGCAAAAATAGGATTAATCATGCATTTTTTATCTACCTACCAACGGATAATCAGCAGATTATTATTGGTATCTAGCTTGATCGTAACGGGGGCTATGGCTGATGAAGTCATTATGCCGCCTGCAGTTGCTAATACAGCAAGTAATAATGTACCAACTGTGGGTCCATCAAGACCTAAAAATATCATCATTATGATAGGTGATGGTATGGGACCGGCTTACACCACCGCCTATCGTTATTATAAAGATAATCCTGACACAGAAGAGATTGAACAAACTGTGTTTGATCGCTTACTCGTTGGTATGGCAAGCACTTACCCAGCTTCCGTCAGTGGTTATGTCACCGACTCTGCCGCATCTGCCACAGCACTGTCAACTGGGGTTAAAAGTTATAATGGTGCCATTGCCGTTGATACCGAAAAACGCCCACTCACAACCTTAATGGAAAAAGCCAAAGCATTAGGCTTGTCAACGGGTGTAGCAGTTACATCCCAAGTAAACCATGCTACACCTGCAGCATTTTTGGCTCATAATGAAAGCCGTAGTAATTATATAGATATTGCTGAGGCTTATTTAACATCTGATGCTGATGTGATTCTTGGTGGTGGCCAGCAATATTTCACTCCAACATTACTTGAGCAATTTAGCGCTAAAGGCTACCAGCACATCAGTGAATTCTCTGAGCTAGCATCAGTGACTACGCCAAAAGTATTGGGGCTGTTTGCAGATGTACAATTGCCTTGGGCCATTAATGATAAACAAGCGCATAAACTCAGTCATATGACCCAAAAGGCATTAGATTTACTGTCACAAAATGAGCAAGGTTTTGTATTGTTAGTTGAAGGCAGCTTAATTGATTGGGCTGGCCACAGTAACGATATTGCTACCGCTATGGGTGAAATGGATGAATTTGCATCCGCTATCGAAGTGGTTGAACAATTTGTTCGTCAAAGTAAAGACACCTTGATGGTTGTGACAGCAGATCATAATACCGGTGGATTATCAGTTGGCGCACATGACAAATACGAATGGCACCCTGAAGTACTGCATAAGGTTAAAGCCAGCCCTGATGTCATTGCTACCCGTGCTATTGCCGAAGACAATTGGCAGCCTTTAACGGCAACGCTTCTTGGCTTTACTCCAAATGAAGCGCAATACAGTCAATTACAAAGCGCACGCATGCAAGGTAATGAACCATTATCAATCGCACTGCGTAAGCTAATTGATATTCAATCGAATACCGGTTGGACAAGTGGCGGTCATACCGCTATGGATGTCCAAGTCTTTGCTGAAGGCCCTGGCGCTAGATTATTTAGCGGTCATCAAGACAATATTGATATTGCGATTAAAATGTTTAGCTTATTGCCACAATCGGTGCAAACACCTTAATCAATGACTGACGGCTATGTCTAACACAATCCTCCGCTATCAACGTCAAGGGTTGTGTTAATATCAGTGTGTTTATCTTATCACTAGCATTATGAGCAACCGACGTGTTAACAAATCCATCTCAAG
>NZ_PJAP01000896.1:0-3287 GCF_002836795.1 Shewanella sp. 11B5
CCACGTTCAGTTACGAATCAAAAACACGTCTAGTTATCAATGTACTGGCTAAAAACTCACAACAAGAGTTCACCAAATCCTATAACGCTAACGGCTATTTAAAAGGCCCGTTAAGCCCAGATTTTGCCACGCTTGAATTAGATATCACCAAACTCGTTGATAAGCTCACCACTGAAATTCTTAACGATGAAGAGTTACACCAATTTATTCAACGTTAATTTCCCCGCTTTATCAGGTATTGGCATCGAGAGATGCCAATAAAAAAGGACGTCACATTATGATGAAATGGTTATCCACTTGCCTACTGTTATTGACCAGTTTAAGTTCCAGCGCTGCGGTCGACATTCAAAAAGACACTTTATATCCACAAGTAGAGTTGGACACCTCTATGGGGAAAATAGTGCTTGAGTTAGATCGCACTCGTGCACCACTTACCGTAGATAACTTTTTAACCTATGTGGTTAAAGGCGAATATGACAATACTATTTTTCATCGTGTGATTGCCGAATTTGTGGTTCAAGGTGGTGGGTTAACCACGAAATTAGAAGAACGCCCTTCGCTAGAGCCTGTTGTAAATGAGTCCGGTAATGGTTTATCAAACTCCCTTGGCACAATTGCCATGGCTCGAGATAACGATCCTCATTCAGCAACACGTCAGTTTTACTTCAACCTAGGTGACAATAAAAAATTAGACCCTTCTAAACGTCGTTGGGGCTATACCGTTTTTGGTGAAGTGACTCAGGGGATGGATGTATTAGAAGCCATTTCATTGGTACCAACTGAACATAACACCACCCTAAACTGGCCCGATTTTCCGGTTAATACTGTCATGTTGAAAAAAGCGACTCTACTGCCTCGCTAATCTCCCGCTAATCGCCTATACCTACCGACGGTCATGTTAATGCATGCCATCGGCATTTATGTTGTCTCCTTCAATGTAATATTGGCCAATCTTATCTCGATTAATAAGTCCAAACTCACTCAATATGATGACGTCTTACATTGTTATCCTATACATATTTACTAGCTGCAAAATCAACTAAGTAGCACTATCGATTGACTAAATCGACACTTTTTTACGTTTTTGACTATCGACAGCCAAATTAACGTCTATACTCTATTTGACTCATTCACCTAGTTAGCTGCGCAATTGTTCGCAACCGCATTTCGAATACTCAAGGACGCAATTATGATGACGGCTAATGATTTTATTGAAACCAAAGCTCCACAACTAGCCTATTTCGGTAAAGCTTTTTTAAACAATCAATTAGATTACAAAGAAATACAGCTCTATATGTGGGATGTGCTGGAAGAGTGGCAATTTATATCAAATAATCCCATCCAATTAGCCGAACAACCTAGCGATACCGAGAAAGTGTTTTGGCACTTATTGTATTGCTTCGATCATTGGTCTGGTTGGGCAATTAAAGGCAATCAATACTTACGCCAGCAAGTTCATGAATGTTGCGACTACATTAATATTGGCGGCAATGTGCCACAAAGTTGTATTGGTATCAGACCTTAAGGCGATTATCTTAAATCTGCTCTGAATGCTAATTTAACCTCAAACTGACTGAATAATCTTTTAGAATGGCTTGAACCTAAACCCCTTGCAACATAAGCTAGAGCCATTCTCCTTTATCCAGTTGTCTTATGTCGGTTTTCTTGTCTCGTACCCGTGAAGCGTTATCGGTTTACTACCACAAACGAGTATTTATTTTACTCTTGCTGGGGTTTTCTGCCGGCTTACCATTAATGCTAGTCTTTTCGACCTTAAGTTTTTGGTTACGTGAAGCAGGCATCGACAGAGCGGCGATTGGTTATTTTAGCTGGATAGCACTAACGTATGCATTTAAATGGGCGTGGTCACCATTAGTCGATCGTATGTCATTGCCCTTTTTTACCCGCTTTTTAGGACGACGACGCGGATGGATGCTGTTCGCACAACTGTGCTTAGTCGGCGCCATACTCGGTATGTCTGTTAGCGATCCAGTGGTTAATCTTGAACGTTTGGCCTTATGCGCCCTACTTTTGGCATTTGCCTCCGCCACCCAAGACATTGTCATTGATGCTTTTCGGATTGAATCAGCCCCAGAAAAAATGCAAGCAGCGCTTGCTGCAGCGTATCAAGTCGGTTATCGCAGTGCGATGATCATCGCCACAGCAGGCGCATTAACCATTGCTGCTTGGGTGTCTCCTGGCGATGATGCTTACAACTTAGAAGCTTGGCAGACCGCCTACTTTGCCATGGCGATGTTAATGGGTGTTGGTATTATTACCACGTTATGCAGTAAAGAACCGCAAGTCGATACCAAACAGGCTGACGATAAAGAACGCCTATTAAGAGCCGAGTTTGCTGCCAAATACCCTGCTAAAGTCGCAGGAGCATTAGCCTGGTTATACAGCGCAAGTGTATTGCCTTTTATTGACTTTTTTAAGCGTTATGGCAAAAGCGCTATTCTCATTTTGTTGTTAATCTCGTGCTATCGCATTTCCGATATTGTCATGGGTATTATGGCAAATGTTTTTTATGTTGATATCGGGTTTAGCAAAGAAGAAATCGCTTTTATCAGTAAAGTCTATGGTTTGATCATGACCTTAGTCGGCGCCGCTTTTGGCGGTGTGTTACTGATGCGTTATGGCACCATGAAGATTCTATTCTTGGGTGCCTTGTTAGTCGCGGTCACTAACCTGCTGTTTGCTTGGCAAGCGTATATTGGCTACAACGTGCCATTTTTAACCTTAGCCATATCGGTAGATAATTTTAGTGCTGGTATCGCAACCGCAGCGTTTATCGCTTATTTGTCCAGCTTAACCAGTAGTGGATATAGCGCGACACAATATGCGTTATTATCTTCGATTATGTTGTTGTTCCCTAAGTTTATCGCAGGATTTTCGGGCTTGTATGTTGATGCTTTTGGTTACATCAATTTCTTTATTGCAGCGAGTTTGATTGGCTTTCCGGTGTTGCTATTAGTGGTGTTGGTGAATCGATCGCAAAACCAAGTGTTGATTGCCAATGCGGCATCAACAGAGGGATCTATCGATGTGTCGACAGATGTTGGTAAACCACCACTGTAAGCGATTAATATCCGAACTGTATTGGGTTTAAGTGCAAAAGAGTTGGCCTACCGCAGCACTTTACGTTCACGTTTCAATGTCTATAAAAGTAGTAATATTGACAATATCAAAGACACATTCCCTCTTAAAAGTGGGCTGATGTAAATCCGTAGCCTAGCTATAATTTATAGCCATAATTTATAGCTATAAACCATGCGGTAAATCAA
>NZ_PJAP01000897.1:0-3273 GCF_002836795.1 Shewanella sp. 11B5
TGCCGATCTTGGCTTTATCGACAAAATTGATGTCGCAAAATTTGTCGCTGGCGGTGGCTACATTTGGTATCCAGACAATCATTTCTTCAGCAAAATTAACCTCGGCGGCGATTGGGACATTACCCATAATCAAAACAATGAACGACTTGAGCAAGAAGCAGAAATGTATCTCGAGTTTGACGGCGGACTTCAAAGTTTTATCGCCACAGGGATCGTACAACGACAACGAGTGGGCAGACGTCACAACCCAAGTATTATTGATATCGCAGGCAACACCAGTGAGTTTAATGAAACCTTAGGTTGGTTTTACACCAATTTCACCCCTATTGGATCGCTGAAATTAGAACTAGATGTGAACTATGGCGATGACATTGATTTCGCTAATGACAGGCCTGCAACTATCACTATGTTGAATCCGGGCATTGAATGGAAATTAACGGAATCATTAGTGCTTGATATATCACACCGCTACCAAACATTAGACGTCGATGATGGTCGTTTATTTACAGCTAACCTCACCGATATGCGCCTAAATTGGCAGTTGACGCTAAACAGTTTTATCCGCTTAAGCAGTGTGTATACTCGCATAGAGCGCGATCCTGACTTATATCGTTATCAACGTCCTAATACACTGTATCAAGATATTGGTAATGAATTGCTCTATGGCTATAAACTTAATCCCCAAAGTGTGTTTTACCTCGGTTATTCAGACGCATTTATTGCCAATGATGACATCGACTCGTTAACCCAAGACGAAAAAACCTACTTCATGAAACTCAGTTACGCTTGGCTACTGTAGGCATAGTCAATAAGTTTAAAATTAACATTGTAGGACAACTATAGAGGTAAAAAGGCCGTTGATACTGAAGCATCAACGGCCTTGTACTATCTAAATGAATAGGTGAAGTCACTTACTGAGAAACAACCCTATTACGACCTGCATTTTTAGCTTTATACAGTAGCTCATCGGCACGTTGCAGTGCCCGGTCTAATGTTTCATTACTCACGGTAGACACGCCACAACTGAATGAAACAGGCAAATCACCTGCCGAGGTTCTTATCGGGTTGCTTTCACATTGTTCCCGAAATTTATTCACTAGTAGGCTAGCTTTAATGGCATCTAAACCTTTAAACGCTACAACAAATTCTTCGCCACCAAAACGCGCTACAGTAAAATTCGCTGCAAAGGCGTTTTCTAAGCGCTGCACAAATTCAATTAACACTTCATCGCCGACATCATGGCCATAGGTATCATTGATTTTTTTGAAGAAATCTATATCTAATAGTGCCACCGATAACAATTTTTGTTCCGAATCATTTTGTTGGTATTGACCAAAAAAATAACGCCGAGTGTAGGCTTTAGTTAAATAATCACGATTGGCTTTACGCCACAAATTACGCATCATATCGAGTGAATCAAGGGTGTTAAGCACTCGACAATGAAACTCTTCATGCACAAACGGTTTTTGCAAAAAATCATTAGCGCCGTTTTTAATAAACTTTGCCGACAAACTTTCATCATTGTCATTAGACAAACCAATAATGGCGATATCTTCACGGTTAAACTGCTCACGTACCCGTAAAACAAGTTCAACACCATCAACTTTTGGCATGTTGTAATCAGTAATAAGCAACTGAATATCAGGCTGCACCTCTAATACGGCTAATGCTTCTTCGCCATCATTGGCTTCTATAACCTTGAACAAATGCTGTTCAAGGAGCATTTTTACAAACTTACGACTCACCAACGAATCATCGGCAACCAACACTTTAACGTCTTGATTTCGATAAAGTCTGTCAATTAACTTGACCACATATTGATAACTGTGGCGTTTATCCTTTGGAATATAATCAACGATGCTGAGTTTTAAGATTTCTCGACGTTGAGCCGCATCTAAATTGCTCGTGAGAACAATGCAAGGAGTTGAATACGATGCCACTAACTTGACGATATCGCCGTCAGAAGCATCGGGTAAATTTAAATCTGCAACCACTACAAAATATTGATTTTCTTCTAAAAAAGTCAATGCACTCGACATATCAGGTGCGATGTCCACATGGTATCCAAGATCCTGAACAATCATGTGTTTTAATATTTTCGATACAGTGGTGCTATCTTCTACAATCAACACTCGCAATATAGTCACCTTTATTTCTGTCTAGTACTCAAATCATTTAACACTTTTCAAGTACGATGCTGCCGATAGAATAACCTGCACCAAATGAGCACAACAAGCCTAAATCACCCGTTTTAAAGTCTTGGTTAAACTTATGGAAAGCAATAACCGATCCCGCAGAAGCGGTATTAGCATACTCATCTAATACGATAGGCGCTTGAGTTGGTTCTACATTATCACCAAGCAGCTTCTTCACTACAAACAAATTCATGTTTATATTGGCTTGATGAAGCCATAAGCGCTTAAATTCCTCAGGTTTTATTTGTTCATCAGTAAATTGTGCGTCTAAATGTTGGTAAATCATCGGCAATAATTCTTTAAACACTTTACGGCCTTGCTGATGAAACAGCTTATCTGATGTGGTTGCATTTTCTGGATCGCAGCGATTAACAAAGCCAAAGTTACTGCGAATATTACTTGAGTACTCGGTCACACAGCGAGTCGATAACACACTAAAGGCATTCGTCGATGTTGATAGCTCTGCACGTTCAACTACCACTGCAGTTGCCACATCACCAAAAATAAAGTGGCTGTCACGATCGCGAAAGTTAATTTGCGGCGAGGTTAATTCAGGATTTATAACCAGCACTCGATTAGCTGTGCCGCCACGAATAGCATTAACGGCATTCACAATCGCAAACGTAGCCGATGAACATGCCACTAGCATGTCGTAGGCAAAACCTTTAGTGCCCATGGCTTGTTGGATTTCAATTGCAATGGCTGGATAAGCTCTTTGAGTATAAGCACACGCCACAATCACCAAATCGATGTCTTCAGCCGTTAGGTTTGCTTGCTGTAATGCTTGGTTAGCGGCTTCAATACCCATCTCAGCTTGCATAGACAACGATTCAGAAGGTCTATCAGCAATTAATGGCATCATGATGTTGGTATCGAGGATACCGTCTTTTACCATGACATAACGGCTTTTAATTCCAGAGGCTTTTTCAATAAACTCACTTGACGAATATGCCAACGCAAGCGTATTTCCGGCCTCTATCTCGGCCGCATTCTGTTGATTAAATTGGTCAACATAACTATTATAACAGTTAACTAATTCGTCGTTAGAGACACTGTAAGGTGGTGTGTATAAACCACT
>NZ_PJAP01000898.1:0-3257 GCF_002836795.1 Shewanella sp. 11B5
CTTGCGAGGCCACCAGCTGGCCAATAACGTTACCTTCGGCAGACACAGCCATGGCTAAAGATGCATTAATCCGACTGCGATGATTATTTAATGCCACCAGAAAACTACGGTTATCACCATCAATAAAAATATCTTTTAAGCCAAAGTCCTTTGCGGCCGTCGCGGCAAATGCTGCCAAATAATAGTTTCGGTTATCGTATTGCGACTCGAAAACTAAGCTCGCTACTTCAAGTTGATTGGCCACATACTGTTGCTCTAACCTTTGATTAGCTTGGTATGTTAACCAAAAAGACAAACTCAATACGGTAATGATTAATAATACAAAAAAAGCAAAAATCCGTGTTTGCAGCCGATTAAAAAATAGCAATACTAGTATCCTTCTAAAAATTCAAATTCATCTAAACTTTGCTGGCTGGGGATACTATCAAAATCAGCCTGCAGTGTAATAGTCATAGTGTTATCACTGGGAAAATGAACAGGTTTCACTTGCTGATTATCAGGCATTTTTAACTGTGGATGCCACACAACCAGCTTAAAGTCATCTGCCGGTAAATGCTCAAATGTCACTATCCCTTGTAAATTGGTCACAGCATAAAATGGGGTGTCGACCACCAATAAATGCCCTGACATCCAGTCATGCACATTACAGCCCATAGACACATGCCCTGTTTGCTCAAATCTCAATATTTGCTGTTGTTGCTGATGACGAAGTTTGAATGAAAAACGCTTAGGCCCTAGTGCTGAAAAAATATGATGAGTAATATCATCTTCATTGACAAAAGCCACATCATTGCCTTTTTGTACAACGGTAATATAAGGAGAGAATTGCTTATCTTTTTGATGAACTTCAGCTTTACTAGGAGCAACTGTGGTAACAATATTGGCAGGAGCGCTTGGGAGTAAATACACCACCATGTTTTGTGCTGGTTGGCCCTGAGCGTTTAGCACCATAATGCTTTGAGGTGCCGCGTTCACGGCAGAGATGCCAAATAATATACCGCTTAAGGTCAGCACTATAGCAACGCGCGTAGAGGTAATGATCATTGATACTCCTGATGATGTTTGCTTAATGACACAATAAAGCACCGAAATAAGGTGGCGATAACAAACATGCACCATGCTATTCACAGATATCTAATCGTGTAATGTTACTAATTTAAGTGGTGTTAGACGGTTAATTCGAGTCCGTACACTCAAACTACCACTTAACAACTTAGTAACAGACCAGATACCTTAGTACTTTATTTCAAGCTAATCAAAAATATATCAACGATCTCCTCTTTATTGATAAAGTCGTAAGCGCTAGATTCTATATTGACTTAAAATCGCCGCTAAACCTTTAGATGATTGATTCAAATCTTTAGCTAATACACCAGCTTGTTTGGAAGTACTGCGAATCGTTTCCGATTGATGACGAATTTGATTAAGTTGTGAGGCTATATCCCTTGCAGACATGCTTTGTTGTTCCGCGGATGCTGCTATTTGGCTGCTCATATCGAACACCGCATTAATAGACTCAGCCATATGAGTAATATCATCACCCACCGCTTTGATACTCGCACTCCCTTGGTCTGCTTCAGTAACAATCACATTGGTAATACCGGTCAGCTTTTTGGAGCCTTGTTGCAACCCTTCAATCATTTTTTGAATTTCTACGGTGGCTTTTTGGGTACGCCCGGCAAGGGTACGCACTTCGTCCGCCACGACCGCAAAACCACGACCTTGCTCACCGGCACGTGCCGCTTCAATGGCGGCATTTAATGCCAATAAATTGGTTTGTTCAGAAATACTATCAATGGTGGTAACGGCATCATTAATTTGGGTAGCATCACGAGAAAGTTGCTCTACTGATGAAAATGCTTCTGCAATACGCTCAGATAGGTAACTAATACGTTTAACCGCATCGTTAATCTTACTTTGACTTTGCTCTATTTGCGTTGCATTTTGCTTAGTATTTAATGACGTATCACTTGCGTGATGTGACACATCGGCAATAGCCGCGGTCATTTGATCCATGGCATGTGCCACTGAGTCTAAAAAGTGATGTTGTTGATCTATCAGTTCGTCATTGGTACTGGCTTGATGATTAAACTCGTTGCCAGCAACAGCCAAGGTTTCAGCATTGCTACGGATAGCACCAACCATTTCACTCATGTTGTCAGCGCAACGATCAATGTCGTTGGCGATTAAACTGAAATCATCAGTACCAAAAAAGTTAAGTCTAAAGGTTAAGTCGCCGTCAGCGAGGCGTTTAATGGCCATGTACATTTCCCATAACCCGCCGCCTAATGACGTAGAAATCCAATAACTTAATTGAAATAGTGGCAACAATCCCACCAGCGCAATGATGAGCATAAATTGGGCATTGCCAATCGCGTCTTGTTCCCACTGCTGGACATTTTGGCTTTGAGTTAAATATTGATTACCCACATTGGCAGATGCTGTCACTATATCGCCACTGCGAGTACTCTCATCCCTTGCAGACACTTGCAGTTGGTTATCGGCAGCAAATTGTTGAAGCTCGGCGTTTTGTAATCCTTGACTGTTTGCCACTGAGGCAACACTTTGCACACGAGTGTTCACTCGGTCAAAAGATGACTGAGTAATTAAATCATTAGCTTGTTGGAAATTCAATATCGCGATAATACTTGTAATCGCGGCGACCATTGAACAAACAATCCAAAACTTACCATTAAGGCTGAACTTAATCATAATGGCATCAATTTTTCTAAACTGGATTTGCTTCATTTTTCAGCTTCCTGCGATAATTTATCGCTATAAAAAACAATTATTGAATATGGCGAGCATCAATATGCTCTGGGTTTATGACAAAAGATATAGAGAGTATAGACAAGCCTGACGGTTCATATGAAAACTGCATCTCAAATTCATAAAAATGCCTAAGTGCGAATACATTTAGGCATTTGACTTAATTATTATCGACTTAAGTGAGTAAAACTTAAGTGCTCTCTCTCACGAAAATAGCTAGACCGATAGAAACTTATTGAGCGGTAAATCACGATGTCGAGTTCCGGTTGCAGCAAAGATCGCATTGGTTAAACTCGGCGCCACAGGAGGTACCCCCGGCTCACCCACACCAGCCGGTTTAGCGGTTGACGCAATAATATGAGTTTCAATATCTGGGCACTGAGGTAAACGCAATAGAGGATAATCATGGAAATTAGACTGCACGACTTTACCGCCTTTAAAGCTTATGTCTCCCATCATAGCTAAACTCAAGCCAAAAATAATCGCAC
>NZ_PJAP01000899.1:0-3255 GCF_002836795.1 Shewanella sp. 11B5
TTCTGTTAGCCAACGTGGATCAGCTATTTAATCTAATTAAATATTATCGGCAGTTAACATTTATCCTAACGAAGAGAATCATCAAATGTTTACCCTCATGCTCGTTGTAATTACAACCATTACAACCACCACTATTACCATAGTGGGGGCGGGCTGATTACACCCTAAAAGATTTTGCATGAAAAGCCCGCTTCTAACACCTGAAGCGGGCTTTTTTGTTTTTAATTCTGATATTTGATTTTAATTTAATGTTGTCACTTTAAAGTGGCAAGGAGAGCAACATGAAAGTAATGAAATTTGGTGGAACATCGTTGGCGAACTGGTCTCGTTTTTCGATGGCGGCAGACATTATTGCTGATACGGCTTCGACAGAATCTGTTGCTACGGTACTTTCTGCTCCTGCAACAGTAACCAATGCACTGTTAGAAATGGTTGATATCGCTGTTAATCAACAAGACTATCAGCCAGTGTTAGACCATATCAATGGTGTATTTAGTGGTTTGTTTTCTGATGCCACTTCACTTATTACAGCCGTTCAACATAAATTATTGGTCGAGAAATTAGCTGCGCAAATGCAGGTTTGGAAAGATAAGTTGTATGGAATCAGGTTATTGGGAGAATGCCCTGATAGTGTTCGTGCTGAATTAGTGGTGACCGGTGAGCGCTTATCAGCAGCTTTAATGGAACAAGTAATGTTGGCGAAAGACATTACTTCAGCACAATTGGATCCAGTCGCGTTATTTTTAGCTCATGGTCAGCCGTTGGAGTCGGTCGTTGATATTGCGGTGAGTAAACCTCGCTTTACCTTACTACCGCTTGATCAATATCGAGTGTGGGTGATGCCTGGTTTTACTGCTGCAGATGCTCAGGGCAAGATCGTCACATTAGGCCGCAATGGTTCTGATTATTCAGCTGCGGTACTGGCGGCATGTTTAGATGCCTCAAGTTGTGAAATTTGGACTGACGTTGATGGGGTTTATAACACTGATCCACGTGTTGTGGCCGACGCTAAATTATTGTCACAATTAAGCTATCAAGAAGCGATGGAGCTCTCATATTTTGGCGCCAAAGTATTGCACCCTAAAACGATTGCGCCAATTGCTCAATATCAAATTCCTTGTTATATCAAAAACAGTTTTAATCCGTCAGCTCCTGGTACATTGGTGTCTAATGATGATGATAAAACAGGTCTACAAGTTAAAGCGATTTCAAATTTAGACAATCAAACCATGTTTAACGTCTCCGGCCCAGGAATGAAAGGCATGGTGGGCATGGCAAGCAGGACTTTAGCGGTTATCTCTCGCAGTGGCATCTCGGTTTCTCTTATTACCCAAAGCTCATCTGAATACAGTATCAGTTTTTGTGTCTCTACCTCTCAAGCAAACAAAGCTAAATGGGCACTAGAACAAGAGTTTGAGCTTGAATTAAAAAGTGAATTACTTGAGCCGATTGAATTACGTCAAGATTTGGCGATAGTGTCTTTGATCGGTGATGGTATGAAAACCCATAAGGGCGTAGCAGCTAAGTTCTTTACTGCTCTTGCTAAGGCCAGTGTCAATATCATTGCTATTGCTCAGGGTTCATCAGAGCGATCAATTTCTACCGTTATTCAACAGAAAAAAACCAAGCATGCCATTGGTGCATGTCATCAAGCATTTTTCGATGTGCAGCAGTATCTAGATGTGTTTTTAGTCGGTAGCGGTAATGTGGGTGCTGGATTACTCGATCAAATCAAGCAGCAAAGTGCGATGTTAAAAGAACAGCACATTAGTATTCGTGTATGTGGGATCGCTAATTCGAGCCAAATGTTGTTGAATAGTGAAGGTATTGAACTTGGCGAGTGGCAGTCATTACTGGCCGAGAAGGGCCAAGCATATGATTTAGCTAAGCTACTTGAGTGGGGGCAAGAGCAGCAATTACTTAATCCTGTAATGGTTGATTGTACATCAAGCGAGTTAGTGTCAGACCGTTACCTTGATGTGATGAATGCCGGTTTCCATGTTGTTACCCCAAACAAAAAATCGAATACTCGTGATTATGCTTACTATCAAGCATTGCGTAAAACGGCTTTAACTCAGCGTCGACAATTTTTGTATGAAACGACGGTAGGTGCTGGTTTACCGGTTATCGATAACTTGAAAAAACTCATGTATGCCGGAGATAAACTACATAAGTTTAATGGTATTTTGTCTGGGTCATTATCCTACATTTTTGGTATGTTAGATGACGGTATGAGCTTATCGCAAGCGACTGCTATTGCGCGTGACAAGTGTTTTACTGAACCCGATCCTCGTGATGATTTAAGTGGTATGGATGTCGCTCGTAAAGTACTCATTCTTGCTCGTGAAGTTGGCCTGCCATTAGAGCTTGAAGACATTAATATTGAATCTGTATTGCCTGCTGATTTTGACGACTCAGGCGATGTTAATCAATTTATGGCGAATCTTGCTTCATTAGATGACCTTATCTCTGCTCGAGTCGCGGCGGCTAAAACCGAAGGTAAAGTGCTGCGTTATGTTGGCCAAATTGAAGATGGGCAATGCCATGTCAGAATTGTTGAAGTCGATGCAACTGATCCATTATACAGTGTTAAAGGTGGCGAGAATGCGCTGGCATTTTATAGCCGTTATTATCAACCAATTCCTTTTGTATTAAGAGGCTATGGTGCTGGTACCGATGTTACTGCTGCAGGTGCCTTTGCTGACGTATTAAGAACCTTAAACTGGACTCGTGAGGTTGGGTTATGAATCAAACGTTAAAAGTAAGCCAAGACACGCTTACTGTTTATGCTCCAGCGTCTATGGGCAATGTTGGTGTTGGCTTTGATTTGCTAGGCGCTGCATTGGCGCCGATTGACGGCTCATTATTGGGCGATAGAGTGATGATTAGCGTCGCTGCCAGCGGGGTTGAATATAGCCAAACAGGTGAATGGGCACATAAATTACCAAGTGATGGTAAGGACAATATTGTTTATCAATGTGCTGAGTTTTTTTTAGATAAATTACAGCGCCAAGATGGTGTAACTGTTTGTTTAGAGAAAAACCTTCCAGTCGGCAGTGGGTTAGGCTCTAGTGCCAGCTCTGTAGTCGCTGCGTTATATGCCTTAAATGAACATTTTGGACAGCCTTTTAACCAGCAAGCCTTATTAGCATTGATGGGCGAGTTTGAAGGGAAGATATCTGGCAGCGTGCATTATGACAATGTAGCGCCATGCTATTTAGGCGGCATGCAGCTAATGCTTAATGCCAGTAACAA
>NZ_PJAP01000900.1:0-3241 GCF_002836795.1 Shewanella sp. 11B5
CATGGCTTAGATTTACCTAAAATGCAGTATTCATTGCAACTAGAGCAAGCAGCATTTGAGGCTAATCTAGAACAAGCCAAAACAGACCCTGTATTATGGGATGGTTGTCCTGAGTGGCTAAATGAGCTTGGTCAAGCACAATTGGGTGACAAGTGGCCTGCTGAACGTGCGGCACTGGCTGAGCAACCAAAACGCTATTTACGCGTTAATGAACTGAAATGTAATCGCGACGCCCTTATTGAAAGACTTAAAAAAGAAGGTGTGACGGCAATAGAAGTAAGCGATGTGGCTTCTGCTATTGAGGTCACTTCAGACTCAGCATTATTTCGTACCGATGCATTTAAAGACGGTTGGTTTGAACAGCAAGACGCTGGTTCACAATTAGTTGCTAATGCTGTTGATGCAAAACCAGGTATGCGTGTTGTTGATGCTTGTGCAGGTGCGGGCGGTAAAACCTTGCATATTGCGGCACAAATGCAAGGTAAGGGCCGTTTGCTTGCGATGGATGTAGAGCAATGGAAACTGGATAATCTTAAAACTCGCGCTAAACGTGCAGGTGCTCATAACGTTGAAACGCGTATTATTGCCAGTTCTAAAACCATTAAACGCTTAAAATTAACCGCTGACCGTGTGCTATTAGATGTTCCTTGTTCTGGACTTGGCGTGCTAAAACGCAATCCAGATTCAAAGTGGCGTGATACTCCTGAGCGTTTGCCTGTGTTGGTTGAATTGCAGAAGCATATTTTGCAAAGTTACAGCCGTATGGTCAAAGTCGGTGGGATATTAATTTATGCGACTTGTTCAATCATGCCTGAAGAAAATCGCGATCAAATTGATGCATTTCTGGCAGACAATCCACAGTTTACGCTTATTGAAGATGAAAATATCTTAGTTTCAGAGCGCGGATTTGATGGTTTCTATCTTGCCAAGATGGAACGAATGGCTGAATAACTATTCAATTAACATCAATTATTATATTCAAAAAATTGATTGTGATTAACATAAAAACAGTGCATTTATTTTGCACTGTTTTTTTTTATGGATTATTTTTGCCCACTTAGCAGGGTTTTTATTATAAATATATGTTAAAACGTTGATAAAGTTCTCATAAATGCATAATCTTATTTCTATATTAGGAATATGTTTTTCTAAGCATTTGCCGTGATGATGGAGCGTTATGGATAAAGGACTACAAACCAATAAATTAGTTGAAGATACCAACCAGTATGATTTTCGTGAATCGAGTATTGAGCGATACAGTACAATACTCGATATGGTATTGCAGGGGCTGCCATTAGGCGAAATGCTTCATGCTTTAGTTTTATTGATTGAAGCACAAAAGATTGGCACTCGTGCATCAGTGCTTTTATTGAGTGATGACGGTAAAAGGTTACTATCGTGCGCAGCTCCTAACCTTCCTGAAGAGTATAACAATGCCATTAGCGGTACAGAGATAGGCATTGATGTGGGCTCTTGTGGCGCAGCAGCATTTACACGTGAAAGAGTCATTGTTGAAGATATTGAGCATCATCCAAATTGGAAAAATTTTAAAGAGATACCTTTAAAAGCCGGATTAAAAGCGTGTTGGTCTGAACCAATAAAAGACAGTAATCAAAATGTACTCGGTACTTTTGCCATGTACTATGACACGATTAAATCGCCGTCGGAGCAAGATTTACACCTAATACAAGAAGCGGCACGTTTGGCCAGTTTAGCCATTGAACGAAGCCGTGGAATGCATATTCAACGGTTAAGTAGCAAAATATTTAACAGCTTGCCCATTGCGTTAGTTATTACCAGTGAAGACAACTCGGTATTATCAGCCAATCCAATTTTTAAATCCTTAACGTCTACCTATTACGCCAATCTTAAATTATTTGATGTTAATCGCTTTTTGAGTCACTCCCAACAAGATGTAGTAGCAGATTTATTTGAGCATTTAAAGCGCGGGCACCCTTGGCAAGGAGAGTTAAAAGGTCTTAAAACCGACAATGATATTATTGATATCTCGCTTAATGTGACCGTTATTAGGGATAGTTTTACGCAACAGAATTGTTTTGCATGGTTAATTACCGATATTTCCGCACGTAAAAACGCTGAAAAAATGATTAACTTTCAATCCAACTATGATCAACTTACCGGACTGTCGAACCGTAAATACTTGTTTGAAAGTCTACAAGCAATGATAGATTCAGAAGACAGCGTGAATGGTTGTAAGCAAGACTTTAGCTTGATGTTGATGGATATCGACCATTTTAAACAAATTAATGACACCCTCGGGCATGATAATGGTGACCTTGTATTGAAATTTGTCGCGCAGCGTTTACTGAGTGCCATTCCTGATAATGTTCTTATTGCACGTATTGCAGCTGATGAATTTGCATTAGTGTTACCGGGTAAAATGTGTTCCGAGTCATTAATTAGTCTTTTTGATGATCTAACGAATGAGTTGAAAAAGCTTTTTATTGTTGGCGGTCAAGATGTCATGTTATCCATGAGTACTGGCCTAGCTCGTTATCCACACGATGCCGATAATGTGGAACAAATATTAAATTGCGCCACTCAAGCTATGTACAACGCAAAATCTCGAGGTCGTAATTGTCTGCAGTTTTTTAATCAGCAAATCCAAAAAGATGCTGAAAGACATGCTGAATTGTACTTACACCTTAAATCTGCATTGAGCCATAATGAATTTGAACTGTATTATCAACCCATTGTGAACCCGTTTAGTGGCCAAATCATTAAAGCAGAAGTGTTATTGCGCTGGATACATGATGGTCAATTTATTTCGCCAGATGAGTTTATTCCTATTGCAGAAGAGTCGGGTTTAATAGTTCAAATAGGTGAGTGGGTGAGAACGCAAGCGTTAACCAGTATCATCGCATTGCAAAAAAGCGGTTACGCCATTCCTTTTGCCATTAATGTATCGACGATTGAATTTTGGACGAGCGATCTACAACAACGCTTTTTAAACTATTTTGATAACATTTCAGAAGCGCTAGGCGGCGAGATCCCGTATCAGTTGATCACTTTAGAGATCACCGAATCATTAATGATGAAACAACAATCATCGATTAGCCAATTATTAACAGAACTTCGGCATCGTGGAATGCAAATTTCAGTAGATGATTTTGGTACTGGTTATTCATCTTTATCGTATTTGGCAAACTTCCCAGTGGATCAAGTTAAAATTGATAAATCCTTTATCCAGAAAATTTCATTGGGTGCGCGACATGAAGCG
>NZ_PJAP01000901.1:0-3239 GCF_002836795.1 Shewanella sp. 11B5
TTAAACTGATGATCGCCGCCTGAGGCATCGCTATCAATAAACACCTCTAAGGTGTCATCATCCCAATAATTCACCGTTGGGTCGGCATGGGTATCAAGCAACACATCGTCGGTAATTTCAGCTTGCAGATACAAATAGTGCTCATCCCACAACAACTTATATTTACCGCTAAAATCACTCGCAGAATCTGGCAACACCCCATCCATTAAATACGGCATAGTCTGCCATTTAGCTTGCTGCCATGCTGCGTCGGCAACCCCATCAATCTTGATAGGCGTTGCAGTATATTCAACATCCATAGCAAACAGTGTCTGGCTACTAAACAGTAACCCCAAAGCGAATAACGAATATTTCATAAAGCTCATTTCTAGTCGGTTTTATATAGACTCGCTTAATCTGACAGCGAAAACAATCATAAATGTGACCAGCGATTAAACGCTCTGCATCTGAAATAAATCGACCCAACAATCTGGTCAAAACACCGCAGGCTAGCGGGTACGTTAAAAGTTTATACCATTACGCGTTAATAAGTGATGGCTCAGCGAGAGTTTAAAAGGGCTTATATAAGGCGCATGACTGAATGAATAGTGGTTCTCTTTCGAAGTCATGCAACGCAGTGTAAGCCTTTTTAAAACTCGCCTGAAAGGAATGCTCCAGCAGCTTTTGCTCTGCGTTCTCGCGATTTGAAAGGGAACACCATTACTGCATAGCGACGCCTAAATCAAAAACTGCTGGACGCATTCTGAGTGGTCAATTAAAAAGTGGCCACAAAAAAAAGCCCTAATCTTTGCAAGATCAGGGCTTATTTATTGAGTGACTACATAAACTCAGAGCCGGTATTAACGCTAAAAGTTAACCTGCTTTAGCTTTAACTTGAATTCGATAAGCATGTAGCAAAGGCTCTGTGTAACCAGAAGGCTGAGATTTTCCTTTAAAAATCAAATCGCATGCCGCTTTAAAGGCGATGCCGTCAAAGTGAGGCGCCATATTAGTGTACAACGGATCACCTGCATTTTGAGTATCCACCACCGCGGCCATTTTTTTCAACGCCGCCATCAATTGCGCTTCACTGCATAGGTCATGTTCAAGCCAATTAGCTAAATATTGCGATGAAATTCGCAAGGTTGCTCTGTCTTCCATCAAGCCGACATTATTAATATCTGGCACTTTTGAACAACCTACACCTTGATCAATCCAGCGCACAACATAGCCCAAAATACCCTGGGCATTATTTTCTAGTTCAAAAGTAATTTGCTCATTGGTGAGTGTTACCCCTTCAGCAAGTAAAGGAATGGTCAACAAACTGTCAATGCTAGCACGTGGGCGTTGTTTAATTTTTTGCTGAACGTCTGCCACATTAATTTGATGATAATGAATAGAATGCAGCACGGCACCATTTGGCGAAGGCACCCACGCTGTATTTGCGCCCGCTTTAGGATGAGCCGATTTTTGTTCAAGCATCGCTGCCATTTCATCTGGCATTGGCCACATGCCTTTACCGATTTGAGCGCGACCTTGTAAGCCACATTCAAGCCCAATATCGACATTCCAATCTTCGTAAGCACTAATCCATTTTTGCTGTTTCATCACCGATTTAGGCACAAACGCGCCCGCTAGCATTGAGGTATGCAGCTCATCACCTGTGCGATCAAGAAAGCCAGTATTAATAAACACCACGCGATCTTTCGCAGCCCTAATGCACTCTTTTAAATTCAGTGTCGTTCTGCGCTCTTCATCCATAATGCCTACCTTAATAGTATTACGCGGAAGCTTGAGCGCATCTTCTATCTTAGTAAACAGGTCACAGGTAAATTGCACTTCTTCAGGGCCATGCATTTTAGGTTTTACAATATTCACCGAACCTTTGCGGCTATTACTACGACTATTATTGTTACCTTTAAGGTCGTGCATCGCAGCGAGCACAGTGATCATGCCATCAAGTATCCCTTCAGGTACTTCGTTGCCATTTTTATCCAGCACAGCATCAATGGTCATCAAGTGACCCACATTACGCACAAATAACAAACTTCTGCCGGGTAAAGTGACTGTTTTTACATCTGCATTCTGGTTGGTACTCTGGTTGACATTAGCTGCGGTATAGACGCGGTCGTCATTGAGTTCTCTTACAATCTCTTTACCATTTTTAGTCAGCGAAGCAGATAAATTACCTTGCATCAAACCTAACCAATTGCGATAAACTTCAACCTTGTCTTCAGCATCCACTGCAGCGACAGAGTCCTCACAGTCCATAATGGTGGTAACAGCGGCTTCAACCAGTAAGTCTTTAACGCCAGCGCGATCACTGCCACCAATAACACTGCTTGGATCTATTTGAATTTCGATATGCAGACCATTATTAACTAACAAAATAGCACTTGGTGCATCGGCACTACCTTGGTAACCCACACATTTATCGGTTTGGGCCAAGGTTGTGGTAGAGCCGTCAGTTAATTGCACCCGTAACACACCCGCGTCGAGGTAATAACGGGTCACATCGGCATGGCTGCCTTGTGCTAAGGGCGCAGCGGTATCTAAGTGTTGTTTGGCAAAAGCGATAACTTTATTGCCGCGTACCGGGTTGTATTGTTTAGTGAGCTCCGCGCCACCGTCTTCAGATATCGCGTCAGTGCCATATAGCGCATCATACAAGCTGCCCCAACGAGCATTGGCAGCGTTAAGCGCAAAGCGAGCATTTTTAACCGGCACTACAAGTTGTGGTCCCGCTTGCGCGGCAATTTCATGGTCGACATTTTCAGTGCTAATTTGAAAAGCCTCACCCTCAGGCACCAAGTAACCTATTTCAAATAGAAAAGCTTTATATTTTGCAGGGTCAAAATCTTTGGTGGGATGGTCAATATGCCATTGATCAATTTGCTGTTGTAGTTGTTGTCTTTTTTCTAACAGCTTCACATTAACGGGAGAAAATTCGCTAATAATGTCCTCAAATTTTGCCCAAAAGGTTGCTGAATCAATGCCAGTACCTGGGCAAATGTCACTGTCGACCAATTGCCACAATGCTTGCGCTATGTGTAATCCACCTACTTGAATACGTGCTGTCATTTTATATCCCTACCTTAATTTCTGTGCGTTGACTGTAAACTCAGTACTAAATCATATGCCTTAAATCATTGGCCCTAAATCATTAGCCATAAATCACTAGTCATAACTCATTAGCCATAAATAACTCGCGCAAACTCATTCCACTGTTAACAGCTTACTGTTCAAACGCAGTAATTCTT
>NZ_PJAP01000902.1:0-3238 GCF_002836795.1 Shewanella sp. 11B5
TAGTGTTGATATGAGCAAAACTCTAGGGCAATTTAAAATATAGCTATTAAAACAATTGATTAACTAAGGCTTTTTAGACTTGGCTTTACAACTGTCAACCTAAAAAGCCTTTAGATTTACCTTCTAAACTTTCATATTATTACCGCAACCAATATTGACTTAAAGCCTTGATTAATACATCACGGGCAATTTCGAGTCGAACATCACTTTTAGCCCTTATGACTTTAAGGTATATTGTGTCCATCAGATTAAATACTTGAGCTCAACAAGGTATTTTAGCAAAAAATGCTAGTAAACATTTCCCACTAGCGTATTGAAATATTGATACTTAATCCAATGAGTATTTAGTTGTCATTCATTACAGAGTATGTTTTTTATGTATCAAAAAACGGTCACCATTGTTGCTCCTCACGGCATTCACACGCGTCCAGCGGCATTACTGGTAAAAGAGGCAAAAGAGTTCGACTGCGACATCATGGTCGAATGTAATGGAAAACAGGCCAGTGCTAAAAGTTTATTTAAATTGCAAACATTGGGCCTTTACCAAGGCATGTCGGTGACGGTATTGGCGTCAGGTGAACACGGTCAAGCGGCTGTCGACAAAATAGCCTCAATGCTGATTACACTTAGCTAATAGGACAACGTTATGTCAATCAATGGAATCGTTGTATCTGCAGGCATCGCTTTTGGTAAAGCCCTGACGATTACCACTCAACTGCCACCTCTCGATTTTAAACTGCTTTCTATTGAGCAAATTGACCAGCAACAGCAACAGCTAACCCAGGCAATTAATCACTTAATTGCTCATTTACAACACTGCCAACATCACCTGTGCCCAGATTGCGATAATTTCCAACTCATTGATAGCGATATTATGTTGCTAGAAGATGAGGAGCTACAGCAGCAACTACATCAACAGATTAATCAATTTAGAGTTTGCGCAGCGGTCGCGGTTGATCGGATTTTTAATCAACATGCAGCAGAAATGTCGTCATTAGACGACCCTTATTTAGCCAATCGTAGCGGTGATATTATTTGTTTGGCTAAACGCCTGACCAGTGCTTTGCATGGCCATTTGCAATGGGACTTATCAACACTCGCAGAAGACACGATTTTACTCGCTGATGACTTAACCCCTGCTGAATTTGCCATATTGCCACTAACCCACATAACCGGACTTATTCTCGAATCTGGAGGCCTAACAAGCCATACTGCGATTTTAGCTCGGGCAGCGGGTATTCCAGCGTTACTTAATTATCAATTCTCACAATCTGAAAACCTCATCACAGATGGCTCGCAGCTCATTTTAGATGGTATGTCAGGTGAGTTACATATCGCCCCATCACCTGAACTATTCGACCAGTTAAAGCAAAAACAACAACAAGAATTGCTGCGTCGTCAAGCATTGATGATTTATAAAGATAAGCCCAGTCAAACCCTTGATGGTCATAAGATCACTTTGCTGGCCAATGTGGGAAATCTGAGTGAAATATCTCATACAGCCGAAGTCGGAGCACAAGGTATAGGCTTGTTTCGTACCGAATTTTTATTGATGAATGCTAAAGCGTTACCCGATGAGCAGCAACAATATAAACTCTATAGCGATGCTCTGCATAGTTTACAAGGTGACGTGTTGACTATTCGAACGTTTGATATTGGCGCAGATAAAGAGATCCCTTGTTTGCCGCAAAATAACGAAGATAACCCTGCCCTTGGTATTCGTGGTATTCGCTATAGTTTGGCGCACCCAGAGACCTTTATCCCCCAAGTAAAAGCGATACTTCGGGCGGCAAACCATGGCCAAGTTCGATTAATGTTTCCGATGGTTAGCCAGGTTGAAGAACTTGACGCCGCATTTTTATTAATTGAACGTGCCAAAGCAGAATTAATTGAACAAGAAAAAGGTTTTGGTACCCTGAGCTACGGTATTGTGGTTGAAACCCCAGCAGCAGTAATGAACCTACCCAGCATGCTGCCACTGCTTGATTTTGTCAGTATCGGCACAAATGATTTAACCCAGTATACTTTAGCGGCCGATCGTACTAATCCGCATTTAGCCAAACAATATCCGCCTCTGTCACCTGCTGTTATCCAGTTAATTTCCATCACCATAAACCACTGTAAAAAGGCAAACGTTAAAGTCTCTTTATGTGGTGAACTTGGTAGCGATCCACGCGTCTTACCTTTATTAGTCGGACTTGGGCTTGATGAATTGAGTATCAACCCAGCTAATTTATTAGATGTAAAAGTGGCATTGATTAAGGGGCATTACGCAGAATATGTCCGCCATGCACAACACATTGCTTTGTTAACTCGAATTACTGATATACGCTCAGCCATTAACGCTTTTGCACTTGATTACAATCAATAGCACGAATAAAGTTGGTAAAGTTCGCAGAGCCGTTTACAATTAACCGCATAAAAATATTAATAAAAGAGGCTTGTTCTTATGGGATTTTTAAGCCGTATTAGACGACTTATTTCTGGCCAACCACCATTAACAGGTGGTATTGCCATTTATGCACCTGTATCTGGTGATATTGTTGCAATTGAAAAAGTACCCGACGTGGTATTTGCTGAAAAAATTGTTGGCGATGGCATTGCTATCGACCCAAAGGGCGAATTTATTGTCGCTCCGATAGATGGCACCATAGGTAAAATTTTTGAAACCAACCATGCCTTTAGCATTGAGTCTCCACAAGGGCTTGAACTGTTTGTGCACTTTGGGGTTGGAACCGTTGAACTGCGAGGTAATGGCTTTAAACGTTTGGCCGAAGAAGGTCAGCAAGTTAAAGCCGGTGAACCGATTTTGTCTTTCGACCTTGCCTATTTACGCGGCAAAGTCGACAGTTTACTGACTCCGGTAGTTTTGGCCAATATGGAAGACGTTAAACAATTAGATAAGGCTCAAGGCAGCGTTGTTGCAGGTAAAGATATTATTTTTACGGTGCAAATGTAACATCAAGTTGGCTCTATCTATTTAACAACCCTATTCAATGATTGTCGTAAACTATCGCGCCACAATAATATGCAACCTTCAGCTTAAGTGAGCGTAGGTTGCATATTATGAAATCTTTTCAAAACACCGTCTTCGGCTTGTTCAAGCCGCTTCACAATGCCACAATGTTGTTAAATGCATTCAATGATATCCCTTTTACATAAGGCACTTTTTCAGGCTGATCTAAAAAGCCAAGCCTTACATGACAACCCTATCGACATTAATGGAGTATTCTTTTGA
>NZ_PJAP01000903.1:0-3236 GCF_002836795.1 Shewanella sp. 11B5
GGTTTTTAATAAAGTAATGGGCTAAATATTTGCAAGCATTTTGTCAGGATTGATTACTCAGTTTTACGTTGGATATGTGTTTGGTTGAGCTAATGCGTTGGTCTATTCTAGGCTTGTTGACACCTTTAAATAATAACGTCCGTATTTGATTTTTACTGATACTGGTCATCGCCAATCGCATGGTAAAACGGCTCCGCTAGTACTATAACTAATAGACCAATAACACTCGAATAGAACAATTAATTGGCTAACGTCCATAAATGGAGACTGACACTTAATCAAAGTCTAACGACGATGACAAGTCAGTAAGTCTTCTATTATTTACCTCTATGCACTTCAATCTGGTTATCGGAGATAATCGACAGAATATGATGGATAGAAAAAATGCCTCACCCAATTCAGGTACAGTTATAGCGATACGCGGTAGTGTCGTCGATATTCTGTTTGCTGAGCAACTCCCTCCTATTCGTTCCTTATTAACTACTGGGCACCAACATCAAATTTTAATCGAAGTTTTTTCGCAATTAGATGAACATCGAGTGCGCTGCATTGCGCTAACACCAACACAAGGGCTAGCAAGAGGCATGTTGGTAGAAGACAGCGGCGGCCCCTTATTGGCACCTGTAGGTAAAACCATTCTGTCGCGCATGTTTGATGTTTTTGGTAACGCCATTGATCGTAAGGCACCGCCAATAGGTACCCAATGGCGTTCAGTTCATAACGAACCGCCGGCCATCGCTCAACTGGCGACTAAATCCCAAGTATTCGAAACGGGTATCAAAGTGATCGATGTGTTAATGCCGCTTGAGCGTGGTGGCAAAGCGGGGTTATTTGGTGGTGCTGGTGTGGGTAAAACGGTATTACTGACAGAAATGATCCACAACATGGTCGGCCAACATGCTGGTGTGAGTATTTTTTGCGGTATTGGTGAGCGTTGTCGTGAAGGCGAAGAGCTCTACCGTGAGATGAAAACCGCAGGCGTGTTGGATAACATGGTAATGGTGTTCGGCCAGATGAATGAACCACCTGGAGCACGCTTTCGTGTAGGCCATGCCGCATTGACCATGGCCGAATATTTTCGCGACGATGAACATCGCGATGTGCTGTTACTGATTGATAATATTTTCCGTTTTATTCAGGCGGGTATGGAAGTGTCCGGTTTAATGGGACAAATGCCAGCCCGTTTAGGATATCAACCAACCTTGGGCACCGAGTTGTCGCAACTCGAAGACCGTATCGCCAATACTGACAGCGGCGCGATTACATCCATTCAAGCGGTATATGTACCAGCAGATGATTTTACCGATCCCGCAGCGGTACATACCTTTTCGCATCTCTCGGCATCAATTGTGCTATCGCGAAAACGGGCCAGTGAAGGCCTTTATCCAGCCATTGATCCGCTGCTATCTAATTCAAAAATGGCCACACCGAGCATTATCGGTCGAAGGCACTATGACTTGGCGCAGAAAATACGTAGCACACTGGCACAATACGCAGAACTTAAAGACATTATTGCTATGTTAGGCATGGAACAGTTATCGCCAGCGGATCATAAAATTGTGGCGCGCGCTCGTCGTCTCGAACGTTTTTTTACCCAGCCTTTTTTTACTACCGAACAGTTCACCAGTATGCCCGGAAAGCTGGTGAGTCTTAATGATGCTCTGGATGGATGCGAACGAATTTTACACGATGAATTTAAAGACTATCCAGAGAGTGCCCTGTATATGATTGGTTCAATTGATGAAGCTATTAGCAAGTATCGCCCTAAGATTGACAGAGTAAACAGCCAGTAGTCGTGGCCAACTCAACAGACAAACAAGGACCGGAATATGCAGTCTGCACACATGAACCTTAAAATTTTGCTGCCTTATAAGGTTTTTGCTGAGCAAAAAAATGTGGTGCGCATTGTAGCGGTTACGCATCAAGGTTCGTTTGGCATCTTGCCACATCGGCTTGACTGCGTGGCGTCACTGACTGCTGGGTTATTGGTGTTTGAGTGCGATGGTGCTGATGAGGTGTATGTTGCTATTGATGAAGGTGTACTGGTTAAAACGGGCTTTGATGTACTGATTTCGGTGCGTAATGCCATAGGCGGTTTGGCGTTGAGCGAATTACATCAAGCCGTTGAGCAAGAATTTATGCACTTAGATGAACAAGAACAGCAATTGCGTTCGGTACTGATCAAGATGGAAAGTAATTTCATGCGACGCCTGACTGAGTTCCATCATGACAGAATTTAGGGTCTATCGTTCTATCAAGATGAATGTTGTCTGAAGGTTAGGCTTAACGCTTTAGTGTTTTTAAAAGCAGAATGGTTGTTTAGTGTTGGCTATTGGCTTAAATGACAAGACACCACACAGAGTTAGTGTCGCAATGTTATCTGAAGAGTTAGACCTTAGGACACATATTAAATATGGAAAACAACAGGCTCTCACTATGAATCATAAACCAGAGGAAAACATCACTCCGGAAAAGTCACATTCCGAACCGCCAAAACCTGAAAAAGATAAGTCCAACAACGACAAGTTTAGCCAGCAAGTTGAAGACATGGCGACACGAAAACTGAAGGCGCAGCGACATATCAATAAAACCGTCTGGACCGGTTTTGGGATGATGGGGCTTATTGGTTGGTCGGTGGTGATCCCAACGGTGCTTGGTGCAGTGCTCGGAATGTGGCTGGATAAACACTATCCTGGCGAGCATTCCAGAACCTTAATGTTATTGATTATCGGGTTATGCCTGGGTTGTTTCAATGCTTGGCATTGGGTTGATAAAGAAGACAAGGAAATTCACCGAGGTGATGAACTCGATTGATTTTTTAGGCCACTTATTTGATGCAACTTATTGACGCAACTTGTTTGATACAAAATTAGTTGATAGCAAATGACTCAATAAAAAAGTACTTGATGGAAAAGTCATTATGGAAAACGTATTGGTAGACAACATATTTGTAGAGCTCGCATTGGCATTACTGGCAGGTGCACTGCTAGGGGTATTTTTTTTCGCCGGACTTTGGTGGACGGTTCGCCAGCTAAAATCGACTCAACATGTTGCGTTGTTATTTATCGCCAGTCTGTTATTTCGCTCCGCCATTGTGATCGCTGGCTTCTATTTTATCGCTGGCGACAATGGATACCATTTATTAGCCGGATTACTCGGATTTATGTTAGTGCGCCTCATGGCAACGCGATACACCCTGCAGGTAGAGCAGGCTCAATCGTTGAGAAAAACACTTA
>NZ_PJAP01000904.1:0-3231 GCF_002836795.1 Shewanella sp. 11B5
GAGAAATTGAAGAAGTTATTTGTAAAACTGACGCTTCAGTATTCTCACACAACAAGACTTACTCATTTATTTTTACACTTATTTCAGCCAATACAGATCAATTTCATTGCTGTCTTCAAATGAAAACCAAAGAACAAGAGAATAACAACATTATTGTTTCAGCCAAGGAATTCGGTTGTGGGAGCTTTAGCCTTAATACGCTTAACTTTTGGCGCAATAAAAAAGTTCGTCAAAGCAGAAGTCAGCGAGGGCAAAACTAATCGGGTAGCCGGAGGTATCTAGCCCCCAGCCCCCACACCACCCTGCATGCGGCTCCGCACAGGGCGGTTCATTTAGAACCCCTAACTAAACTTTCTGGTTAGGATAATGAACTGCGATCCATCCATCTCTTAGTGAATATAATCCTGCTTTCTTCAGATACTCATTACTCAGTGCTTGCTGTATTCCTGGTGTCTTCGAGCTACGCCAAGGGCCTTTACTTGTGATACCACAAGCAACAGCAGCTTGGATCCTGACGCCACGTTTTAGTAAGTTTTGTACCTTAGTCCGTGGTTTTCGCCACTGACGCCAGTAGCACATACGTATGCGACGACGGATCCAATGGTCTAAATCGACACATCCTTGGTAAGCATTGGCTATGCCAAAGTAGTTGATCCAGCCTTGCATGTACTGCCGCACTTTAAACAATTGATATCCCATACTAACTCCCCAATTTCGGTTCGTCAGTCGTCTCATCTTTTGTTTGAAAATGTGTAATGTTTTAGCATGCCACTGGATCTTTCCTCGGTTAAATGTAAACCCAAGAAACTTGCTTTGACCTACCTTAACCACTTGGCTTTTCTGTTCATTAACGGCTAGTTTTAGCTTAGTGGCCAGATATTGAGTAATGCTCTTGAGTACCCGCTCTCCTGCTCGAATAGACTTTACCAAAATGATGAAGTCGTCCGCGTAGCGGGCGAATTTATGCCCTCGGCTTTCCAGCTCTTTATCCAGACTATCCAGCATAATGTTAGAGAGTAATGGCGAGAGTGGGCCGCCTTGAGGCACGCCTTCAAAGCTTGCTTCAAATTGGCCATTGACCATCACACCAGCTCGAAGGTATTTACCAATAAGCGCCAACAGACGCTTATCCTGCACCTTGCTTCTAAGTTGAGTCATCAAGAGATCATGATTAACTCGGTCAAAGAACTTAGACAGATCAACATCGACGGCAAATTTGCGTTTTTGTTTGATGATATCCCTTACTTGCAGTACCGCTTGTTTGGCATTTCTGTTCGGCCTAAAGCCAAAGCTGTTGGTCGAGAAGAATGGGTCAAACAGTGGCGTGAGTATTTGAGCAATGGCTTGCTGTATCACACGGTCAATGACGTTAGGGATCCCCAATTTGCGTTTACCGCCATCGGGTTTGTCGATCTCTACGCGCCTGACCGCTGAGGGTTGGTATTCACCTCGCTCTAATTGAGATTTACACAGTTGCCAGCCGCCTTGTTGCATCCAGAGCGGGAAGGCTTCGATGGTCATGCCATCGATGCCCGCTGCGCCTTTATTGGCTTTAACTTGACGCCAAGCTCGGTGTAGATTTTCAGGTTCGAGCAGTTGTTGGAATAAATCGCTGTTGAAGGCCGGTTGCATATCAATACGCTGCTGATAGTAATCGTCTGGCGACGTAGTGGGTATCGACAAGTTTGACAAGACTCCTCCTTCTTCTAAATGTTCAGGCCTTCACCATGTCCCAACCATTACGCTGGGCGTTGGGTTACTATGCCGTCTGCTGACTTCTGCTTGATCACATGCCAAGTTACCCCGTCATGCGCTATCGGTTTCCATCTGGTTCGCTCTTTTCAGTCGATGATGCTGAAAAGCCAAGGCACTTATAGACCAGAGCCTTACTGGTTAATGACCGATCGCGTGTTAAACAGATCTCCCCAGATAAGAACATGAACTTTCTTTGCACTGCTGCATCATTTACGGTGACCATTAGATCACGTGGTTTCGTCGTCTTGTGCCAACTCACCTCTAGCCTACGCCTCATATGATGTTCTTGTTCATCAGCTCGCAAATTTGCTAGCGGCTTCCTCCAGACCAAACCTTGCGATTAAGCCCTTGCCATTCGCTAGTAGTTAACGTTTAATAACAGTATGTTATTCTCTAATTAATAAGAGTAACGGTGACCTTCCTACAGAGGACTTTCACCTCATTAGTTCATGCCCATGCTGGGCGTACACAAGGCACTCAAAAGGACAAAAAACAGTTGGTTTTTGCTCCTTCGTCGCTTATTTTAACCAACTATTTTTTGCCTCTTAGTGGGGCGTTAGTGCTCAATACTATATGAAAAACATAATTGCAGTATTTATATCCACTCTATTCTTTGGCGTGCTCGCATTGGCTCATGTCCTTATTTTGCTGCACTATTGGAGTGAGGAAAAATCAGCCATTGATAGCTATTTGGCAAATATCGTACAGCTGCTTTTAATCGTGATAGCGGGCTACATCTGCGTTAAAATTTCTAACGTAAAAAAATGGTGGTTTGCCGGGTTTTTCGCCATCACCACATATATCCTTCTTACTGTGTATTTGATTTTTCTAGGCCCTGGTATAGATTTTTCCACTTGGGGCCTAGCAGCAATGAAAGTTCCAGCAGCTTTAGCCGTTTTTTCGTTATTAGGCGGAGGTATCTATCAATACTATTCAACAAAGCGCTAACAAGCGCATGTTGCTCGCCGCTATCGCGGCCGGACTCCTTACGCTTCACTTCAGTCGCCGCAAATGCGGGCGTTATGTGTATGAATAAGTCTGAAGCATTATCGAAAATTAGAGCCGCATTAGCAGGGGATTCTCAAGTCATTACTCCTAAAGGTGAAACTTATGAAGACTTCGTTGAAAGGTTGTCTAAAGAGTTATTGGCAAATGTTATAACGCCTATCGTAGCAACTGTTGTATCTACATGCGTAAAGAACGGTGATATTGAGAAATATCAAAGCTCTAAGGTTTGGGCAATCGCAAAACATGAAAATAGCTGGTTGCTAACATTAGAAAACGAAAATGAGTTTGCTTTGGGGTTTGGTGATACTCCAAATAAAATTATGATGCATGGTTTCTCTTCACCAGATGTACTCGGAGAGTGGTGTACATAATACAGATAACAAGCTGCTCAAAACGGACTGCTATCAGTTGGCTGCGCTTCGTTCCTCGCACATTATAGCCAACTATTATCAGCCCCTTAGCAGGGCG
>NZ_PJAP01000905.1:0-3231 GCF_002836795.1 Shewanella sp. 11B5
TTTATTATTACAACTCAACAGCCTTTACTTCAGCCGTCATATCAAGATAGCGTTGGCACCTTGTCATGAGTTGCTGGCGATAATCTGCCACAAAAGCATGTTCATCTTTATCAAGCGTTGGAAGCATCGCAATCACATCATCTATCACTTGCTCTATTTTGGTTGCCATCTTTGTTAAATTACTGACTAATAATGGTCGTGGTAAATTCAGTTCCTCGGCGAACGAGGCCAGTTGATAAGCATAAATTTTATTAGGGTCGAATTCATCATCGATAGCCATTGCCATCTCCTGTTCGAAATCCTTATACATTGCCACATTGACTAAGTCATACCAGGGGGTCGGTACCATCCCTGTGGGAGTCATGAAAAATGAGTAGTTTTTGCCATGGGCATCAGCATTACCGCTCAGTAAATTAAATAAAGCCCACTGCAGCATATTTTGTTTAGCAGCTGCAGGATTAGTGCACTCACTGGCGAGGCTAAACAAACGAGCAAAGCTTACGCCCTCTCGAATACCTTTCACATCACGACCGGTGCCAAAGTTACGCTCGTATTTTTTGCTAACACTGAACCCCAACGCTTGGCAGCTATCAACCATGTGCCGTCTCAAGACTTTTTGAGCCTCTGATATATAACGACGATCAAAGCGTTCGACACAAAGGGATTTATGTTGACCAAACTCGACAATATCGACATTAGCAACATCGTTACCAATAGCCTTAGCCAAGCGCATTGTAATAAACTCGTTAATCACTAAATGACGGTATGGTGCAAACTTCAAAATATGTGTGGATGCCAGCGAACCGTCACCAAAGCCAAAAGTATTGCCATTATAAAACAGGTTTAGTTTGGACTGCACCCCAGCGACTGACAGCCTTGGTTTTCCGTCCCACACTTCCATTGGCCATAGCTGCGGATCATCAATTCGCTTAATCACTTCATCAGCACTTATCTCCCTTAAGGCTGTTGCCGGTAGCAATGTTCCTTTTGGCGAAAAAGCGATTGCACCCGCGGTATCAAGGCCGATACCACGAATAAGGGCAAACGTATTACCACGAGATACCCCTAGCGATTCAATTAAATATTCTAAGCCTTTATTTTCGGGTAATAGGTTTACTAAAAACATCGCAATTTGATGGCTGTTAGCGGTTCCATCTAAGGGGACCATCGGCGAAATGGGAAAACCCCTTTGTTGCCAATCATGGGTGTATTGAACAGTGAATGTCTCGGTCGCGGGATCAAATGACAGCTCACCAATTATCTGATCGCCAAGATGCATATCCAAAGTCAGTTTTTCAGCTGTACTCATCATTAGTACCAGCCATTAGAGTATGCATCACTATGTTGTGCCGCCAAAATGCTAATCCCCAAGCCATTAAGAATTTTGAACACTGTCGAGATATAAACATCTTCGCCTTTCTCAACACGGATTAAGGTCTTTTTGGTCACGCCACACAGCATCGCCGCCACATCTTGAGTCAATGCTGCGTTGTTTCTGGTTTCTTTAATGAGTAAACCCAAGGATTGTTGATTGAGTGCAGGTGTCATAACGTTAGTCCAAAGTGTACTTTGCTACACTTTATCTCTGAATGGTTAAGTATTCAACAGTAAAGTGTAACAACCTACACTTTACTGTAATCTCCCCTGTCAAGATCAACAAAAGTGTAGTTAAGTACACTTTTTAATTATCTAAGTCGCCAAACGAGTTATAAGTGTAGGTTGTTACACTATCGAATCGATTACGCCCTACTTTGAAAAATTAACACTGGCTTTTTTATCAGCATCATAGATATTATGAGCTTGATTATTATCAAGTTATGAATGGATGCTGTTGGTAAATGATTCTTAAAACTAAAACACTACAAATGACCAAAACGCCGCAAACGATTGCCGGTCAAAAACAAGAACAGGATGTGGCCTTCTTCTTACGCCGCGCATTTAAAGACAACCCTGAAGTGCTGGTTATCAACGACTTCAAATTCAGCTTTAATGATGAAACGGCTCAAATTGATCACTTGATCGTATACACCTATGGCTTCGTGCTCATTGAATCAAAAAGCATAAAAGGTCACGTTAAAGTGAACAACCAAGGCGAGTGGACACGCAGCTATAACAGCCAATGGTCAGGTATGTCTTCGCCCATTAAGCAAGTTGAGCTGCAACAAGCCTTGTTGAAAGAAATGTTCATGCATCATAGAAATAACATATTAAGTAAATTACTGGGTATAAAGCAGCAAGGCTTCAATGGACGCTGTTGGCACTATTTATGTGCGGTATCCAGTAATGCTGTGATCGACCGAAAAACCATGCCCAAAGAGATTTCGGACAAACTGTATAAAACTGAATTTTTGGTCGACGAACTCAAAAATATCATGAATCTTAAACACAAATTGCTCCGCTTGGTCAGCGTCACCGACACTCGACCAGACTTTAGCCAACGAGAACTCGATTCAATCGGCCAATTTCTTATTCGCCAACATATCGATTCAAATACTCAGCAAGTTGACGCTGCTCAAGTTCAACTAAAGCAAATCCAGCCGATATCAAATACACCAGAGTTTACACCAGAGCTTGAGCAAGGGCCTAAACCAGCATCAGCGCCCACTCATCATCTAGCTCAATCTACTGTCGCAATACTTGCACCAGTAGCAGCATTCGCGCATGAGCAACATCCCATAATAAGCTGTAAACATTGCGGTGAATCAACACAATACACCCCGATGTATGGCAAATTCGGTTACTACATCAACTGTAACCAATGCAGCAAAAATACATCGATGAAATTACCATGCCCACAATGCATGAGTAAAAATACCAAAATCACTAAGCGCAAAGAAACATACACCCTACACTGCCAAGATTGCAGCTTAGAAAATCAGTTGATTTGAATGTTGTGGGGAATGACAGAACGTTAGAAAAGTTTACTCTTACTCACATATTTGCTAGACCTCTTAGATTAAGGATGACAATGGAAAAATACACGTTCCCCATGATTAAAGATGAAATTCAATTTGAAAATTTCACACGAGATTTTGTGAAGTTATTATATAAAAATTTGAATTTTCAACTGTATGGGAAAAGAGGCCAAGCCCAATATGGAATTGACGGTTTCAGCACTGAAGGAAATATATATTTTCAATCAAAGCATAAAAGTAAGAGCGACTTTAAAGATAAAGTGCTTCTAGATGAATTAAATGATGAATTAAAAAAAGCAAAGTCAAAAATAAAAGA
>NZ_PJAP01000236.1:0-9544 GCF_002836795.1 Shewanella sp. 11B5
ACATCAGTAATTCTTCTGGCATTGGTTCACCACTCATTTCGGCCATATCGACTAACGGAGCAAACATTTTTTGGTAATCAACAGACAAGTCAAAGAAACCATTAGATTCAAGTGATTGCTTATACATCAAATCAGCTAACTCTGTACCTCTGTCGCCAGTATAAGCAACTAAATGGCTACCTTTAATGGCTAACTTTGCACTAACCCCAAATTCAGGTGGCAACATTAACATAGGGGTAATATCGACTGGATCGCCATTATCTTTCAAGTCCACTTCTGCAAGCGGCGGGTAAAACGGCTTCATCATATCCACTAACATCATCGGTTTTTCAGCCGACACACTAATTAATGCGTCTAGTTTTTCAAAACTAGCTTGGCCATTTTTCTCAGTTAGCTTGTAATCAGCTAATGTCACACTAATGCCTTTAACACCATTAGCCATACCCGTCATCATGCCAAGCATAGCTGGATTTAACTCACTTAACTCTGATTGCATTTGAGCCAATGCAGCACATTGATATTGCGGTGTTTGTAAATCTTTCCACACTTCGTTCAGTGCTGGTGCGAGTTGATTAACATCAATGCCTAATGAAAATGACAAGATATTGTCGTGACCGTTACTGGCAAATGATGGCACAAAACCACGCATTTTATTCAATGCAGACAAAATCACTTGGTTGTTACTTTCAAGCACAACAGCAGCATCAATGGTACTTTCGTCGCGAGTAATAGAGTATGAATTTAACCCCATCACACTGCGCGGCCAATTAGCAGCAATAGCATTTAATTCAGTTTGGCACACTGGTGTTTTCATTTCTGCAAATGGATCTTCACCCTGAATTTCAATCATTTTGGTCATTTGCTTGGCCAGCATATTACCGTCTGTCGATGTTAACCCTTTAACCAATTCAACATGATTAATAAAGCTAATACTGTCTTGCATAAAACCATGAGTCTTAGCGATGTCTTGCAACATGGTGGTTTCGCTAATTGGATGGTCAACTTTCTTTTCACCCAATGCGGTTTCAAGCAATTCAGGTTGATTAAATGACGTATTCAATGTCACGGTTAACCAGCCATCTTTAATAGAAAATACAATCTCAGCGTGCTCTTTTTCATCAACATCAGTCAATGTATAACCGCGATATTCAACAGAACCAGATTTGCCCATTGTATGAGTTAAGCCACTTTCCTGCTCAGCGCGATCTAATTCCGCCCAAAATGCTGCAGGATTGCTGATCTCAACTTTCATTACCGGCAATGCACCTAAGGTATAAAAATAACTCTTAATTGAATCAGGTAAGCCGTATGTTGATAGTAAGGTTTCAGGCTCTGGCAACACGGTCATGTATTGCTTATATAAACTGATAAAAAAGCGCTCTTGAGCTGAAGAGCTATCATCTAGCGACAGCATTTTATCCAGATCATAAGCTTGGTAATTACCTGCAATGCTATACAGATAATCTTTTAACGGAAATGGAACTAACTGCCCAGAAAACGCTAATGTATCAGCTGGGACATAGTCCAACATAGGATCGTTCTTAACGACTGACGTCCCTTGTTGCGACAGAAAGTATCCACCAGCACCAACAGCCAATACCACAGCAGCAATTGCCATTTTATTCATCTATAAACTCCAATTTATATTATTGTTAACTCTTCCTTGAAATGAGTTAGCGTTTAAACATTTATTATCTTTTTGGGATAAGCATTATCGATTTCACCGATAAACTGCGGATTAATTTAGCATTAAATGTTAATCAGCGCATTAGATGTTGCCTTTTGGGGTGATATTTATGCAGAAAACGGCACCAATAAAACACCAATAACATCAAAAAGGCAGCTTATTATCCAACGAGCTTAGAAAGGGAATTTGATGAGCGTAGAGATGAGATGCAAAAAGGATTAAGCAGGAAATAAATCAAACATTTGATTCCCGATAACTCGAACTACTGAGTTATCGGGAACAACCTGATAGATTGCTTATACGCTAACAAGTCAATCAATATGCTCGAGGATGCGAGCGAAGCTTTTGAAGGTACGTGGATTGCAAAAACAATCCCAAAGCGTCCACAAAAACCGTCTACGGGAATTTCTAAATCTAGACTATTATCGGCACTGATGCATGAAAATTTAAATAAAATTTAATTATTTTCTATCCACACAGAAAACCAGTAGCTCAACCTGTCCTTTTTAATTATAACGTTGCAATGTCTGACAACATGCTAACAAACATGCTTGGTGATAATTTGGCTGCATGATATTACAAACCGATGAGATAAAAGCCGTTTATCTCATAATTCAAACTTATGAATGACAACAATAAAACAAATTAATTAACAAGAATAACGTCGAATTTAAGACAAAATAGAGGGTGATACGGTAGATAATTAAAGCCTTAAAATGAATTCATCCGCAATAAATTGCGGATGAATGGAGTACGTTATCTAACACCACTTCACAACTAGATATCGAAGTGCAGACCACATTCTCGCTGTAAGCCATTAAAACGAGTTTCTTCTTCGCTCATGCCCAACTCAAGAGGTTTACTTGAGTGAGTATCGCCTACCGACACATAGCCTTGTTCCCATAATGGGTGGTATGGCAAGTCATGTTCAGTTAAGTACATATGCACGTCTTTGTTGCTCCACTCAATGATGGGTAACAACTTAAAACGTTTGCCACTAATGGCTAAAATCGGCAATGCTTCACGGGTGCTAGACTGGCTACGACGCAAGCCTGCGAACCAGGTACCGACATTTAATTCAGCTAATGCACGTTGCATAGGCTCAACTTTATTGATGCGGTTATACTTTTCTAAGCCGTCAATCCCCTGCTCCCATAGCTTACCAAAACGGGCTTCTTGCCACGCTTGGGTTTGACCCGCTTGGTACACTTTAAGATTGAGGTTTAAGCGCTCAGTTAACTGATCAATAAATTGATAGGTTTCCGCAAACAAATAGCCAGTGTCGGTTAAAATCACCGGAATATCACTTTGCGCTTGAGTCACCATGTGCAGCATCACCGCGCCTTGAATACCAAAGCTAGACGATAACGCATGATAGCCCGGTAAATATGCCAGGCCCCAAGCCACTCGTTGTTGCGCCGTTAAACCTGCTAAAAACAGGTTAATGTTTTCAAGCGCAGCTGTTTGCTCAGCTTTAGGCGCTAATAATAACGCCTGCAGTTGAGCCGGAGTCACAGAATGATCGACGGCCGCGCCAGTAGGCGCAGTCGTTACCACTTCATTAGGCATGAAAATCCTTAGCGGCGTCATTAACCGCCTTCACTACGCCAATGCGTACAGTGAAGTTACCAAAGGTTTCGCCCGCATCGCGCTCTGTGGCGTAGCGGCCAAACAAGGTATCCAATTCAGCTAAAATTTCAGCTTCTTGAATGTTTTCTTTATGCATTTTATTTAAACGCGTGCCTTCAAAGCTGGCGCCTAAATACAAATTATAACGCCCAGGTGCTTTACCCACTAAGCCGATTTCAGCCGCAAATGGACGGGCACAACCGTTTGGACAACCGGTCATACGCACCACAATTGATTGCTCGCTAATACCATGCTTAGCCTGTAGTGCATCAATGTGATCAATAAACTCAGGGAAGTAACGTTCAGCTTCTGCCATCGCTAATGGGCAAGTTGGCAATGCCACACAGGCAATTGAATGACCGCGAGTACCACTTAGCACTTGGCCTAATAAACCATGTTTACGCGCTAACCCTTCAATTTCAGCTTTATCTTGTGCAGCGACACCGGCAATAATCATGTTCTGATTAGATGTCATGCGGAAATCGCCTTTATGGATTTTGGCTATTTCACGTAGACCGGTTTGCAAGGTTTGACCTGGCATGTCTTTAATACGGCCACTTTCAATAAACAGCGTTAAATGGAACTTATTGTCGATACCTTCAACCCAACCATAACGGTCGCCGCGATCGCCAATAATCACATCACGTTTGGGCTCAAATTTAACCCCGGCACGTTTCTCTACTTCTGCTTTAAATGCATCATAACCATGGTCAACAATGGTGTACTTTAAACGCGCACGTTTACGTACAACACGGTTACCCCAGTCACGTTGAACGGTCATTACCGCTTCGGCAAACTTGGTAACGTCGTCAGTTTTAATAAACCCAAAGTCGTCAGCTAAACGTGGGAAGGTTTCTACTTCACCGTGGGTAGACCCCATGCCGCCACCCGCAACCAAGTTAAAGCCAATTAACTCGCCGGCTTCTGCTACCGCAATAAAACCAAGGTCGTTGGTGTATACGTCGACATCGTTATGTGGTGGAACTGCAACCGCCATCTTAAATTTACGTGGCAAATAGGTTTTACCGTAAACCGGTTCAACCGTTTCGGTGCCTAATAGCTTTTCTTCATCTAACCAAATCTCAGCGTAAGCGCGAGTGTGTGGTAATAGATGATCAGATAAATGCTTGGCAACCGAATACGCCTGAGCATGTAACTTAGATTCAACCGGGTTTGGGTTACACATCACGTTACGGTTTACGTCACCACAAGCGGCAATAGAATCGAGTGCGGCGCGATCAAGACCTTGGATCAAGGTTTTTAGATTACGCTTAGGAATGCCGTGGTACTGAAACGTTTGACGCGTGGTTAAACGAATGCTGTTTGAGGTGGTTAGCGTAGATGAAATTTTATCCACTTCTAACCACTGCGCTGGAGTACAAATACCACCAGGTACACGGGCACGTAGCATAAAGCTATGCAATGGCTCTAACTTTTGCTCTTTACGCTCGTTACGTAAATCGCGATCGTCTTGCTGATAAAAACCGTGGAATTTGATCAACTGTTGATCGCCATCACTAAACGAACCAGTCACTTGAGTATCTAAACCTTCCTGGATGTCGCCGCGTAAATAATCACTGTCGATTTTTAAGTATTCGTTTAACGCTAACTTTTGCTCACTCATGTCCTGGGCCTCTCTTAATTCTGTTCAATTCATTAGTGCGATTAGGTTGCTAGATTTGGCTAGCAACCGAGGTCGAATTTAGTACACGTCTTTTTGGTAGCGTTTTTCGCTACGAAGTGTTTCAAAGTAAGCTTCTGCGTCATCAGCGCTTAAGCCACCTTGTTCAACCGCTATATTCACTAATGCTTGGTGTACATCTTTTGCCATGCGTTCTGCATCACCACAGATATACACATGCGCGCCATTTTGTAGCCACTGCCACAACGCTTCAGCTTGTTCGGCAATGCGATGCTGAACATACACTTTATGAGCTTGATCACGCGAGAAAGCCACATCTAAACGCGATAAATCGCCATTTTTAAGATACTGCTGCCACTCAACTTGGTATAAGAAATCTTGTTCAAAATGTGGGTTACCAAAGAATAACCAGCTGTCACCCGACACACCGTCAACAGCACGTTGCTGCATGAAGGCGCGGAATGGCGCAACACCAGTACCAGGACCCACCATAATTACCGGTGTTTCTGGGTTTTCTGGTAAGCGGAAATGGTTATTAGGCTCAACATACACATTAACCTGCTGGCCTTCTTCAGCTGAGGCTAAGAAATGCGATGCACCACCAAAACGAGCTTGGCCTTGACGCTCATCTTCAACCAATGCCACTGTTAAGTGTACTTCGGCTTCAACTTCGGCCTGGCTAGAGGCTATTGAATATAAGCGTGGCGTTAATGGACGTAACATATCAACTAACTGCACGGCGCTAACCTTGGCAGGATATATTGCAACTAAATCGGCTAACTGATGCTTAAGAATAAACTGTCTGGTTTGTTCTTTGTCTTCACTAATGGCAGCTAGTTCAGCATTACCACTCAACTCAGCCCATGTTTTAACTAGGCCTGGGTATAACTGAGTTAATTCTTTCTTGTCAGTTAACGCAGCCTTTAATGATAATGACTGTTTCGATACGGTAACATCGTCGTCTGCAGCTAAACCGAGCGCGGCGATAACTTCATCGACAAGCACTTCGTTATTACTAAACCATACACCTAACGCATCACCGACTTGATAAGTTAATCCTGACTCGCCTAAATCAATTTCAACATGGCGGACATCACGATCAGAATCTCGACCAGTAATTTTTTGGCTGACGAGTACTTCTGCTGTATAGGGGTTTTGCTTAGTAAATTCGCTTTCACCAGCAACTGATGCAGTACCAATAGAGACCACACTTGCACTTGATGCTTGAATGTACGGCTTAACAGCTTCTACAACACTGTCCTGCCATTGTTGTGAAATATCTTCATAATCAACATCACATTCTACCAACGGCAATAAAGATGTTGCCCCTAGTGCACTTAAACGCGCATCAAAGTCTTTACCGGTTTGGCAGAAAAACTCATAACTTGAATCACCTAGCGCTAACACAGAATAATGAAGCTTATCTAATTTAGGTGCACGCTTTGAGGATAAAAACTTGTGTAGTTCAATCGCATCGTCAGGCGCTTCGCCTTCACCATGAGTACTAACAACCAATAACAAGATGGTTTCTTGTTTTAGTTGACGGACATTGTATTCGCCCATAGAAGCTAAATTAACCGCGTAACCTTGCGCCTGCGCTTTAGCCGCTAGCTCTTTAGCTACACCACGGCCATTGCCCGTTTGGCTACCGTATAAAATCGTAACTGTTGGTGCGGCACTTGTCTCTGCTGTCGTCTCGACACCGCCTTGACCTTGGTTAGCACTCGCAGCGAGATAACCACTGACCCATGCAAGTTGAACTGAAGATAATTCAGATGTGAGTTGCTTTAGCTTATCGACTTGTCCTTGAGACAATGGTGATGCTAAAGCTGAAAGTTCTTTTAACAACATAAGACGGCCTTATAACAGTGTAATGTGAACTAGCTTACTCCTAAGGACAAAAACCAAAAAAGAATAAAAGATGATTTTTTATTCCATTTAGGAATATGCAAAGATGTTTTTTTAAGCTACAAAAGTGTGGCGCAGTTAAAAGTTTTTAAATTACCTTAATTTAAAACCCTTTAATTAACCTAAAGGCACTTGTACCGAACACGCCTCATGTCGCAAGCTAGGAGCGCCAATTAACTGATGAATAATTATCAGGTTGATTGTTCTCTGAGTAAAACGACATGCAAATACAATGTAACTGTGTCAACGTAATGCCATTGGTTAAATAGTTTACCCGACTTCAATGGTCATATGCTGCTCTTTTTCTATCTTCAAAGTGCAGCATGTGAGGCAGAAATACTCAAACGGAATGGTCTATTGATGGGGAACAACAATAGACGGTCTTTTTATTAACCATCAGGAAACAGTCATGCAGATTGGAATACCGAGAGAAAGTATCAAAGGTGAAACTCGAGTCGCCGCGACTCCAGCCACTGTGGTACAACTAATAAAACTCGGCTTTAGTGTGGCAATTGAAGCACAGGCAGGTGTGAAGTCGAGCTTTGATAATGCTGCATTTGAAGCCGCTGGGGCGGATGTGGTCGACAATGTGTACGACGCTGACTTTATTTTTAAAGTGAATGCACCGTCCGATGACGAAATCGCCAAAATGAAACCCGGTACGACGTTGGTGAGTTTTATTTGGCCAGCCCAAAACCCTGAACTTGTTGAAAAACTGTCAAGTCACAATATTACTGTGATGGCGATGGACATGGTGCCACGCATCTCACGCGCCCAATCACTCGATGCCTTATCATCGATGGCCAACATTGGTGGTTATCGCGCGGTGATCGAAGCCGCCCACGAATTTGGTCGTTTCTTTACCGGGCAAATTACCGCAGCAGGTAAAGTGCCACCAGCCAAAGTGTTGGTAATTGGCGCTGGTGTAGCTGGACTTGCCGCTATTGGTACAGCGGGCTCGCTAGGCGCCATAGTGCGCGCATTTGATACTCGTCTTGAAGTGGCTGAGCAAATTGAGTCAATGGGCGGTAGCTTCTTAAAGCTTGAATTTGAAAACAAAGAAGGCGGCTCGTCTGACGGCTACGCTAAAACCATGTCAGAAGAGTTTATTGCTGCTGAAATGGCGCTCTTTGCTGAACAAGCCAAAGACGTCGATATCATCATTACCACCGCATTAATTCCTGGTCGTCCTGCGCCAAAGCTGATCACCAAAGACATGGTCGATACCATGAAACCGGGCTCTGTGATTGTCGATTTAGCGGCAGCAACTGGCGGTAACTGTGAATACACCGTCACTGGCGAACGCTTTATTACCGATAACGGCGTCAAAGTGTTGGGTTATACCGACTTACCGGGTCGTTTACCGGCGCAATCGTCACAACTTTATGGCACTAACCTAGTTAACTTGATGAAGTTAATGTGTAAAGCCAAAGACGGTAATGCAGTGCTCGATTTTGACGATGTAGTGATGCGCAACATGACCGTGACTCGTGGCGGCGAAATAACTTTCCCACCTCCAGCCATTTCAGTGTCTGCGGCACCGCAAAAACCAGCAGCGAGTATCGAGCCTAAAGCAGCCAAAGTTGACAAAGCACCGTCAAAACTTAAATACATTTTAGGTGTGTTAGGGCTTGCTGGTTTTGCTGCAGTCGCTTCTGTTGCTCCCGCTGAGTTCTTATCGCATTTCACCGTGTTTATCCTATCGTGTGTGGTGGGTTATTACGTGGTGTGGAATGTGTCGCACTCATTGCATACGCCGTTAATGTCGGTCACTAATGCTATTTCAGGCATTATTGTGGTTGGGGCGTTATTGCAAATAGGCCAAGGTTCAGCATTAGTCACGGCGCTTGCGTTTGTCGCGGTGCTTATTGCCAGTATCAACATCTTTGGCGGGTTTACCGTCACTCAGCGCATGCTGAAGATGTTCCGTAAAGATTAAGGAGTCATATCGTGTCTCAAGGACTGGTTACAGCATCTTATATCATTGCCGCGGTGTTTTTTATTCTCAGCTTAGCTGGATTATCAAAACAAGAAACCGCTAAAAATGGTAATTTATTTGGCATTATTGGTATGGCGATTGCGCTTATTGCAACCATACTCAACCCTGCCACAAGCGGCGTAGAATGGATTATTCTCGCCATGGTCATTGGTGGATCAATTGGTATTCGCTTAGCATTAAAAGTCGAAATGACTGAAATGCCAGAGCTAGTCGCGATTTTGCACAGTTTTGTGGGTCTCGCAGCGGTATTAGTGGGCTTTAATAGCTTTATTGATATCCAACCACACGAAGTGTCTGAAATTGTTGTGGTATTGGGGCAAGACCTCAACACAACACTAGAAACCGCCAGAGCGGCATTTGCAGAAGCAAGCAAAGCCCAACAAACTGAGCACCTAACCGGTGCAATGCTTAACATTCACTTAGTGGAAGTATTTTTAGGCATCTTTATTGGTGCTGTCACCTTCACAGGTTCGATTGTTGCGTTTGCTAAGTTACGTGGTTTGGTTTCATCAAAAGCATTAATGCTACCTCATCGCCATAAATTAAATTTATTGGCTGTTGTGGTGTCATTTATTCTAATGGTGATATTCGTTCAGGCTGGTGGTGCAGTGACACCAATCATCTTGATGACCCTAATCGCGTTCGCATTTGGTTGGCATTTAGTGGCTTCAATTGGCGG
>NZ_PJAP01000906.1:0-3229 GCF_002836795.1 Shewanella sp. 11B5
ATTTTTACAATTAAAAACAAAAAAACCTCTTAATGACATCATCAAGAGGTTTTTAATTTATTGTTCACGCTAAATAAACGACACTTTCAAACATTTTGAGAGTGTCGTTTATGCGAACCAAGCTGGTATGTGTGTTTCATAATCGCTGATTTGCTGTTCAAATGACAACGTCAAACCAATAGCATCAAGACCATTCAATAACTTATGTCGAGCAGACTCCACTATTGTGAAATCAAACACGCTTCCTGAAGGTGACGTAACAGTGAGAGCTTGTAAATCGACTGTAATTTGCGCCCCCTCTTTTGCTGCCACTTCATCCATTAATTGTTGCACTTGTACCGATGTTAATTTAACGGGTAACAAACCGTTATTAATCGAATTACCGTAAAAAATATCGGCAAAGGTCGGCGCGATGATCACTCTAAAGCCAAAATCAGCGAGTGCCCATGGCGCATGCTCACGCGACGATCCACAACCAAAGTTTTCTTGGGCTAGTAAAATAGATGCGCCTTTATAACGTGGCTGATTAAGTTCAAAATCAGGATTAGGTTTATCGCCTGCATCATCTAAGTAACGCCAGTCATGGAATAAATGTACCCCAAAACCGTCACGGGTGACTTTAGACAAAAATTGCTTAGGAATAATCTGATCGGTATCGACATTAGCGCTATCAATAGCGACCGCTAAACCGGTATGGGCAGTAAATGCTTGCATGTTTATCTCCTATCTCGGTTTAGTAAGGTTTACGAATATCGACAAAGTGACCAGCTACAGCGGCGGCAGCAGCCATAGCAGGGCTGACCAAATGGGTTCGACTACCCCGACCTTGACGGCCTTCGAAGTTACGATTACTGGTTGATGCACAACGATCGCCAGCGTCTAAACGGTCATCATTCATCGCTAAACACATCGAGCAACCTGGTAAACGCCATTCAAATCCAGCTTCAATAAAGATTTTATCTAAACCTTCTGCCTCTGCCTGTAACTTCACTTGGCCAGAACCGGGTACTACAATCGCCACAACACCCTCTGCAACTTTACGGTTTTTAGCGTGCACAGCAGCGGATCGTAAATCTTCAATACGCGAGTTAGTACAAGAACCAATAAACACTTTATTAATGCTAATGTCAGTCATCTTAGTGCCCGGCGTCAGGCCGATATACTCTAATGCTTTAATCATACTGGTGCGATTGGTACTGTTGGTTTCAGTTTCTGGATTAGGTACTACACCATCAATCGCAACGACTTGACCAGGGTTAGTACCCCAGGTTAGCTGCGGTGCAATATCGTTGGCATCTAATACCACTTCGACATCAAACACTGCATCTGCGTCAGATTTAAGCTCAGACCATGCTGCAACAGCTTGTTCCCACATTGCATCTTTAGGCGCAAATTCACGACCTTTAAGATAGTTAAATGTGGTTTCATCAGGCGCAACCATGCCAGCTTTAGCGCCCATTTCAATGGCCATATTACATAAGGTCATACGGCCTTCCATGGTTAATGCTTCAATGGCTTCACCACAAAACTCAACCACGTATCCTGTACCACCATCCATGCCTAGCTTACCGATAATCGCTAACACAATATCTTTAGCCGTCACGCCATCGGTTACTTTGCCACGCACTTCAACTTTCATATTCTTGGCTTTTAACTGACGTAGTGTCTGGGTTGCCAATACATGCTCAACTTCAGATGTGCCAATACCAAATGCTAACGCACCAAACGCACCATGGGTCGCGGTATGAGAATCACCACACACAATCACAGTACCGGGTAAGGTAATACCCAGTTCAGGCCCCATTACGTGAACAATACCTTGATTAGGATGGTGAATATCGTATAAGCGCACGCCAAATTCTTTACAATTCTGTGCCAGTGTTTCAACTTGAGTACGTGCCATTGGGCTTAACGCATCTAAACTGGCGCTGCGCGTTGAGGTATTGTGATCCATGGTAGCAAAGGTTTTTTGCGGTGCGCGTAGCTTACGACCTGCCACTTTTAAACCACTAAATGCCTGCGGCGAGGTAACTTCATGGACTAAATGGCGATCAACATACACAACTGGCGCTTCGCCTTCTGGGCTGGCAACAATGTGTGAGTCCCACACTTTCTCGTATAAGGTTTTACCTGTCACTTGGGCCATTACACACCTTCCTTTATTGCCTGAGCGATAAAATCACCCATTTGCGCAGTAGACTTAGCTTCGCTGCGTTTGTCTGCAGCCAATAATTCACCGGTTAGATAACCACTTGCCAATGCTTTTGTCACTGCACGTTCAATAGCACTTGCCGCCTCTTCTTGCTTTAGGCTGTGGCGTAACATTAATGCAGCAGATAAAATTTGTGCCACCGGATTAGCGATACCTTGGCCAGCAATATCTGGTGCACTGCCACCGGCGGGTTCAAATAAACCAAAACCGGTGCTGTTCATACTTGCCGACGATAATAACCCCATAGAGCCGGTTAACATGGCAATTTCGTCTGATAAAATATCACCGAATAAGTTTGAACATAACATTACATCAAACTCATCAGGGCGGCGTAGTAACTGCATAGTCGCGTTATCAATATAGATGTGTTCTAAAGTGACATCCGGAAAGTCTTTTGCGACTTCTTCAACCACTTGGCGCCATAATACTGAACAGGCTAATACGTTGGCCTTGTCTACTGAGGTAACCTTATTTTTACGTCCACGCGCCGCTTCAAAAGCGAGACGAGCAATACGGCTAATCTCACGGCGACTATAGCGCATGGTATCAAAGGCTTCTTCATCGTCGCCTTCACCTTGACGTCCTTTCGGCTTACCAAAGTAAATACCACCTGTTAATTCACGCACACATAACACGTCAAAACCACGGGCTGATATATCACTACGAAGCGGTGACATGTGTTCTAAGCCGTCATGTAATTTGGCTGGGCGTAAATTACAAAATAGCTCAAAGTGTCCACGCAATGGCAATAATGCGCCGCGTTCAGGTTGATCGTTTGGTGGTAAATTTTCCCACTTAGGGCCACCCACACTACCAAATAAAATCGCATCAGCTGCTTCGCAGCCTTTTAAGGTCGCGTCAGGTAAAGGACAACCATGGTTATCAATGGCAATACCGCCGACATCAAATTGGGTGTATTGAATATCCAGTCCAAAACGTGTTTCTACAGCATTAAGCACTTTACGCGCTTCAGCCATCACTTCAGGACCAATACCATCACCCGACAAAACTGCTATT
>NZ_PJAP01000907.1:0-3224 GCF_002836795.1 Shewanella sp. 11B5
GATGACATGGTAGACCTACCCGTAATGAAAGCCGTAGGGCTAGCCATTTGTGTCGGTGATGGTCATCCGTTTGTCAAACAACAGTGCCATATGACAACCACTCTTAACGGTGGCCATGGCGCACTGCGTGAACTCACCGATTTATTACTCTTAAGCCAAGATAAGTTTGCCAGTGCTCATGGTATGAGTATATGAGTAGAGTTTCGCTAGGTATTATTGCTTTTTTTGGGCTTGCTTTTATATTGTACTGGCAAGCACAAATAAAACGCAGTGAAATGGATGCGGTGCAAATACGCGGTATTGAGCGCCCAGATTTTGTTGCAGATAACCTACGCACGACAGAATTCAATCAACTAGGTTTTGTCGAAAGTCGAGTCAGCGCGGAGCACATGGAGCATTACGCTTCAAGCGACATCACTCACTTTACCAAACCTATCTACCTCATTTTCCCTGAAAATGGTAAAGCACAATGGCAATTAAGTGCAGACCGTGGGCAATTGAATAAAAATACCAGCAAAGTCACATTAGAAAATAATGTTATTATTGATGCCATTGATATAGAAGAACCTCTACAGTCACTGAGTACCCAAGCCATTGCGGTGGATTTAACCACTATGATAGGCACCTCACAAGAGATGGTGTACATCAAAGGTAAAGGGTTTATTATTCAAGGTTTAGGCTTGCATGCCGACTTGAATTCGCAAAAATTATCGCTACTTAGCCAGGTAGAAGGAACATATGAGCCACATTAATCGTCTCCACACTCGCGCCAATGTTGTGTTACTAAGTAGCATACTTTGCATATTGAGTTTGCCAGCCACAGCGAAACAAGGTGATCTGAAACAAGAATTGAAAATCGCTTCCGCCAGTCAGTCTGCCGACATTAAAAACAATCAAATTGTTTTTAATGGTCCGGTGACAATTGTCCAAGGCACGATTAATATCAATGCAGATCAGTTACGGGCGTTTACCCCTGAAAACAGCACCAGCAAGAGATTAATTGCTACTGGCACCCCTGCTACATTTTCACAAGAATTAGATGACGGTAAAATTGGTACCGCAAGTGCTGACGAAATTAGCTATGACCTTGCCACCACTACACTCACATTGACAGGCAACGCCAAATTGGATCAATCTGGTAGCCAGGTTACCGGTAATAAAATCAAGTACAACATCAGTGCTCAAGAGCTGATTGCCGAAAGTACTGGTACAGGACAAGATCGGGTAATCACCATCATTCAACCAGAGAATTTCCAAGACGAGTCGGCGCCAAAGCAAAAGCTCCCTGAAATCCCTGTTAACAAGCAGATCAAACCATGACCCAAATTACCTTAACCGCTGAAAATCTAGCAAAAAGCTATAAAGCTCGTCAGGTTGTTAAAGATGTGAGCTTAACGGTTAAAACCGGCCAAATTGTCGGTCTTTTAGGCCCTAATGGTGCAGGTAAAACAACTACCTTTTATATGGTTGTCGGCTTAGTAAAAAGCGATAAAGGTCGGATATTAATTGACGATGACGACCTTACTGCCGATCCAATGCATTTGCGCGCCCGCAAAGGTATAGGTTACTTACCACAAGAAGCCAGTATTTTCCGCAAGCTTACCGTTTACGACAACATAATGGCCGTACTGCAAACTCGCAAAGAGCTCAGCACAGACCAACGTATTGAGCAACTTGAGCATCTACTCGAAGAATTCCACATTACTCACATACGCGACAGCCAAGGCATGTCGTTATCGGGTGGCGAACGTCGTCGAGTTGAAATTGCGCGCGCTTTAGCTGCTAATCCAAAATTTATTTTGCTTGATGAGCCTTTTGCTGGTGTTGATCCTATTTCGGTCATCGACATTAAAAAAATCATCCAACAACTTAAAAATCGCGGTTTAGGGGTATTAATTACCGACCATAACGTACGTGAAACGCTAGACGTTTGTGAACGAGCCTATATCGTTAGCCAGGGTAATTTAATTGCCGAAGGCACACCTGATGAGATATTAAGTAATCAACAAGTTCGTGCTGTGTACTTAGGTGAACAATTCAAGCTATAGTTACTTTACTGGCCTTTAGTCTAGCTAACTCATTTCATTGAACGATACCTAAACAACGTTAAATGTCATTGATGTATATGGCAATCCATTACAGTTTCGAGATTGTCATTTTTATTGAAAATCATCTAGGGATAAGCGGTAAATGAAAGCGTCACTCCAACTTAAAATGGGTCAACACTTAACCATGACCCCACAATTGCAGCAAGCCATTCGCTTACTGCAATTATCGTCATTGGAGCTACAGCAGGAAATCCAACAAGCATTAGATTCAAATCCATTGCTTGAAATAGAAGATGAGTTTTCTGAAGCAAAAGACTCCTTAAAAGAAAATCGCGACCAAGCGGATACCGACTTTAGTGACAACAGCATTGTTAATGTCGAAAAAGACACTTCCACTGTCGACATTGCAGAATCCATGACCAAAGAAACCATGGATGATTTAGCCATGGATACCACATGGGACGAAGTGTACACAGCCTCACCAATGTCAGGTTCAGGCAGTGCGAGCATGCGCGATGACGACATGCCCTTTCAAGGTGAAACCACCGAAGGTCTGTACGAACATTTAGAATGGCAAAAAAATCTTACCCCATTTTCAGACACTGATCTCGCCATTGCCACCGCCATTATTGATGCCATAGATGAACGCGGTTATTTAACCCAAAGTACCGAAGATATTCTTGAAGCCATGGGTGATGAAAATGTGGAACTTGATGAAGTTGAAGCGGTATTAAAACGCGTTCAACACTTTGACCCTGTTGGTGTTGCTGCACGTGATTTAAGTGAATGTCTATTTATTCAATTAGCACAATTCTCTAACGACACACCACATATCGATAATGCTCGTTTGTTAATTAAAGGCTATTTAGATTTAATTGCTGGCCGTGATTTCAGATTATTGATGCGTAAAACAAAACTAAAAGAAAATGAATTACGTGACGCAATCACTCTAATTCAGACACTCAATCCTCGTCCTGGTTTATTAATTACCCCAATGGATGATGAATACGTTATTCCCGATGTCACTGTATTAAAGAAAAATGGTCGTTGGGTTGTAGAGTTAAACCCAGACAACATGCCTAAAATTGGTGTTAATCAGCAATATGCCGCCATGGCTAGAGGCAGTAAAAACCCGTCGGATAGTCAATTTATTCGAGGCCATCTGCAAGAGGCTAA
>NZ_PJAP01000908.1:0-3215 GCF_002836795.1 Shewanella sp. 11B5
CAAGAGCTTGAAATGCTGTTTGAGCTATCATTATCCTTTCCTGTCGCGAAAGAAGCAGCCCCTAAAGCTTCGTCGATCTATTATATTTCTAACCGTCGGATGATGTCATTTTATCCATGGGAAAATAATGATTTACGCTTTAGAGATGAGCTGCTCAATAAGAAACAATTTCAATTATCAACGCCTTCAATGAATCCACAACGTAGTGTTTTTTGGAGTGAGGCGTACATCGATTCGGCGCATCAAGGCCTTATTACTACGCTTGGTTTACCGGTATATCTAGAAGATGAGTTTATCGGTTCGATTAACCTCGACATGACGTTATCATCGCTGGATAAACAAATTCGTACCTATTTTAAAATGCCCGGTACGGTGATCTTGCTTGACCAGCAAAATAATATTTTATCTCACAGTGATTTTGACTCCAGTGAAATGAATAAGGTTTACCACATTAGCCAGCGAATTCCGGCAGAGTTACATTCGTTATCGGAGTCTGAGCTATTTGACGCCCATGAAGGCATTTTGCGAAATGGATATTACATTCATAGTGTGGCATTGCATAACGCGCCTTGGCGGTTACTGTATTTACAAGATGAAGATGATTTATTCAAAGATTCGTGGGACAAGCTACAACTGAGTTTTCTATTAGTGGTATTGGCCTTGTCACTGCTGGTTACCATTGTGCATTGGCAAACTCGCCGAGCATTCGTTAGCCCTGCTTCACGCTTATTAACCCATCTAGAAGCATGTTCACAAACGCCTATCCGTCCGCCAGAGAAAATTACCCGTGGTTGGGAACCGTGGTTTGCGCTAGTGAGTCGTATTTTTGAAGAAAACCGCCAGTATACTCATCATCTCGCCGAACAAAATAAACGTCTTGATAACTTAGTTGCTAGGCGTACTCAGCGTTTACGTGAAACAACTGAGCGCCGTGAGCGCGAGTTTGCATTGCTACGATCATTGATCGATTCGATCCCTGAAGCGATCGTGTTTAAAGACAAAGAAGGCAAATACTTAGGCTGTAATAAGTCAGCTGAAAGAATGCTGGGCTATACCGAAAATGAAATTATTGGCTTAACGTCATCAGAAGTGGTGAGCCCAGAGCAAGGCTTGCGCATTGGGGAAGAAGACAACAAAGTTCTGACCCAGCAGCATTCATTACGTTACCAAGAACGAGTCAATATTGAAGGTAAACCGGTATTGCTCGATACCTTTAAATTGCCGTTTTACAATCGCCGTGGCGATCTATTAGGTTTGATTTCTGTTTGGCGTGATATTACCCGTGAATACGAAGCTGCTGAGCAATTACGCATGTCTGAGCAACGTTATCATCTTGCTATGGATGCGGTAGAAGATGGTTTGTGGGATTGGTATATTGATTCTGAACAGATTATTTGTAATCCGGCTTTCTATTCAATGTTGGGTTATCAAGCTAATGAGTTTCCACCGTTACTCGAGTCAATAGATGAGTTATATCATCCTGACGATCGTGAACGAGTACAAGAGTACCGCGCTCAATATGTGCGCGATCCGGTTGGCACTTATGAAATCGAATTTAGAATGCGCGGTAAAAATGGCCTGTATTTCTGGGTGTTATCTCGCGGGCGGGCGGTTGAGTTTTCTGAGGATGGTTGTAGTAAGCGAATGCTCGGTACACATAAAGACATTACCCGCCAGAAGAGTAACGAAGTCGCCTTGCTTGAAGCAAAACAAGACGCCGAGTTAGCCAACATGTACAAAAGTGAATTTTTGGCCAACATGAGTCATGAAATTCGGACACCCATGAATGCGATTATTGGGATGTTGCAGTTAGCACAACGCACTAGCTTGACTGTGCAACAGCAAGATTATCTTAATAAAGCCGGTTTTTCTGCCCAATCGTTACTGCGAATTATTAATGACATTCTAGATTTTTCTAAAATTGAAGCAGGCAAATTAGAGTTAGAAAGAGTCGCGTTCCCGCTGGATAAAGTACTTGATCATGTTATTGATATTAATGCCATTAAAGCGCAAGAAAAAGGCGTTGAATTACTGCTGTATGCGCCAGTCACCGCAGGGCTTATTTTGTATGGCGATCCACTGCGTTTAGGCCAAGTCATCGTTAATTTATTGTCTAATGCGGTCAAATTTACCCAAACTGGTGAAGTTGAGCTGGGTTGCGAAGATGTGGGTGAGCGTGACGACCGTATCACCATGAAATTCTGGGTACGCGATACCGGTATTGGGATCAGTAAAGACCAACAAGCAATGCTGTTTGATGCATTTTCACAAGCTGATGGTTCAACTACACGTAAATATGGCGGCACGGGTTTAGGTTTATCTATCAGTAAACATTTAGTGTCGATGATGGGTGGAACCATGCAAGTTGAGTCCGAACTGGGCTCCGGCAGCATTTTCAGTTTTACCATTAGCTTTGAAATTGCCGAAGAACAAGTGATCGCGCCGCTGGTGGTGCCAGAACAATTAAATAACCTAACAACGCTGGTGGTTGACGACAACCCAAGTGCATTACAAATTTATTCGACATTGATGACCGATTTTAGCTTTGGTGTGAACACGGCAGACAGTGGTCAAAAAGCACTGGATATATTGCGTAAAAAGCCAGTCGACTTATTGTTGTTAGATTGGATGATGCCAGAAATGAACGGCTGTGATGTTATTAAGGCGATAGATGAAATGGTCGCTGATGGTAGCATAGCAAAGCGTCCTATTATTATCTTAATGACCGCTTATGCTGCTGAGCCGTTAGACCATGAGCTGCAAAAAAATTCTGTTTATGCGGTATTACAAAAGCCGTTTAAGGCCTCGGCGTTATTTGATGAAATTATTAATGCCTTTGCCAAAGAACCTAAGCTGAATGCAATGCCGGTTATTATTGAAGCCGAACCCGCCAAAGCATCTGGTTTAGTATTGTTGGTTGAAGATAACTTTATTAACCAACAAGTGGCGTCTGAATTACTGAAAAGTGCCGGTTATGAAGTAGTGATAGCCGACAACGGTCAAGTTGCATTAGATGTGATTGATTCTAAACCATTTGATGCAGTGTTAATGGACATTCAAATGCCGGTAATGGATGGATTAACTGCTACCGCCGAATTACGCAAACGTTATAGCAAACAACAAATGCCTATTATCGCCATGACTGCGCACGCAATGTCGGGTGATAAAGAAAAAAGTTTAGCTGCAGGCATGAATGCACATATCACTAAGCCAAT
>NZ_PJAP01000909.1:0-3206 GCF_002836795.1 Shewanella sp. 11B5
GGAGGGTAAAGTGGATCAGAAAGGGTCACAATGTAGTGATTAGGTTGCGAATCGAGCCAAGTTAGGGCTTGCTCTACTTTATTAAAGTCGATATGGCATTTAGCCAACAGGCTTGCCGATAAAGGCAAGGCCTGTGGTTCAAACTCTAGACGTTGACGAATCTCTTCAACGTCCATTTGAGTTAACAATTGTTGAATCCGAGCAGGTCCTAGCCCAGATACTGCACAAACAACTAGCCAGTCGACCAGTTTATCTGAAATTATTCACCTTTAATTGTCAATGGATTTGGTTTTGTTAATTTATCACCCACTCGAACTGGATGGTCATTAAACATAATCAGCCCTAAACTGGTTTTATCAAACACTTTAAAAACCATTAAATTACCATGAAAAACATCGGGCATTTTATATGCGGTATCTTCTGAAAAATTAGCCAGTACTTTATCGTAAGATGAACGGTCAAGAGGGCGAACAGGATTACCATCATTATCAATAATAATGCTTTCGCCATCACGGAACATTGAAAAAACATGTCCAGTCTCAACGCCGTCATTGGCACCACGATCAATATAGACAACGTCTAACTTACCCGCTTCGCGAATATGACCAATAGTACCGATAATAGAAGTAGCAACACTTAACTCTGCCGCTTTAGGAATAAAATAAGCAGACATTAACGCTTCATCTTCTACAGGTGCAACATGAAAGCCACCTTTGGTTTCACGTAAACTGCTCAGTAATTCAACTTTTGATATATCGCCAGACTCAATAACACGTCCACTCGAAGTTAAAATAAGTTCTTGGCCTAATAATTCACCGCTATCTGGAGCAAAAAACTCACGTCCAGTTTGATAAATTGCCACTTTAAGACCTTGCTCAAGCTTCGCATTCACATATACAACGTCATTGACCACATGATGAATTGATGGACTTTCACCACTCATGACAATCGGCAGTCCAGCTAACCAAGTAGGATCGACCACTCTATTCTGCACTAAATAGGGCTTAATTAACGCAAGGTCAACAGGAGGAATTGGACCATCTTTGGATATCACACGTCCTTCTGGACTCTTTTTAATGTGCTGCTTAACAACCAAACGGGGCTGACCATCAATAAAGACTAATGTCAGTCGATCACCAGGATAAATTAAATGTGGGTTAGCAATTTGTGGATTGCTCCCCCACAATTTAGGCCAACGCCATGGGTCATTTAAAAAATAACCAGAAATATCCCACAGAGTATCGCCCTTTTTGACGATATACGTATCTGGGTGTCCAGCTTTCAAGGTTAATGTATCAGCATTGACCCAATAAGAATTTAGACATAAAAAAGCAAGTAAAAGTAGGCGTTTCATGGTGCAGTCCATGTTGTTTAGCTCTTTATTAGAGCTTTTTGCTGTTATTGATAGGCTGTAAGGATTAAAATTACCCTAATCGCAATGGCCAGTATAGCTAACTGGCTGAAATTTGACAGACTTGCTAAGAGTTTATATATGCCATTACTTAATGTTTTACGCTTTCCAGACGAACGTTTACGCACTATCGCTCAACCTGTAACGGATTTCGGTCCACAATTACAGACACAAATAGATAACATGCTCGAAACCATGTACCTAGAGAAAGGTATCGGTTTAGCTGCTACTCAAGTGGATTTTCATCAACAATTGATTGTGATGGATCTACAAGATGAGGTTGAACGGCCAACTATTTTTATTAATCCTCAAATAGTGGCTAGCAGTGGTGACTTGGCTAATGAAGAAGGTTGCCTATCGGTACCCGGTATTTATGCCAAAGTTGACCGTGCAGAATTTGTCACCTTAAAAGCGCTAGATCGTCACGGTAAAGAATTTATCGTTGAAGCAGATGAGTTGTTTGCTATTTGTATTCAACACGAGATGGATCACCTTAAAGGTAAGCTATTTGTCGATTATTTATCGCCTCTAAAACGTCAACGCATTAAAACTAAGCTTGAAAAAGAAGCTCGTTTAGATGCTAGAGAAGCATAGGAAAAAATTTGAAACCGTTAAAAATTATCTTTGCCGGTACTCCGGATTTCGCAGCTCGACACTTACAAGCACTCATCGACTCTGAACACGATGTGATTGCGACTTATACTCAACCAGATAGGCCTGCTGGTCGAGGTAAGAAACTCACCGCGAGCCCAGTAAAAGCTTTGGCTTTAGAGCATGCTATTCCGGTATTTCAGCCTGCATCATTACGTAATGAAGAGGCACAAGCGGAATTAGCAGCTCTTAATGCAGATATTATGATTGTTGTGGCTTACGGGTTGATTCTGCCAAAGGTAGTGCTTGATACCCCGCGTTTAGGTTGTATCAATGTGCACGGTTCAATTTTACCTCGCTGGCGTGGAGCCGCTCCAATACAGCGGGCTTTATGGGCAGGTGATACCGAAACAGGTGTCACCATTATGCAGATGGATATTGGCCTAGATACTGGCGACATGCTGCTCAAAACGCACTTACCGATAGAGGCTACGGATACCTCGGCTAGCCTTTATGAAAAGCTAGCAGAACAAGGGCCAAAAGCCTTAGTACAAGCACTGATTGGTTTAAGCGATGGTAGCATCAAAGCACAAAATCAAGATGAAACTCTGGCTAACTACGCTGAAAAATTGTCCAAAGAAGAAGCTCGTCTTGATTGGAATAAAAGCGCAAAACAGTTGTGGCAAGACATTCGCGCCTTCAATCCATGGCCAGTAAGTTATTTTGAACACCAACAAAGCGTGATTAAAGTGTGGCAAGCAGATTACAGCGCAGAACTCTGCTCGCAAGCGCCAGGAACCATTATTGCAGCGACCAAGCAAGGTATTGAAATTGCTACCGCAGACGGCAAGTTAATGATTAAAACCATGCAACTGCCCAACAAAAAGCCGCTTGATGTGGCCGACATTCTTAATGCTCGTGGTGATTGGTTTACCGCAGGTGTGTGTTTAAACCAAGAGGCTAACTAGCATGAATGTTCGCGCACTAGCAGCTAAAGCAATTTATGAAGTCCTTGAAAAAGGAATTTCGTTATCGGTGGCTCTACCCGATCAACAGCAACACTTACAAAATGGCAAAGACAAAGCCTTATTAGCTGAATTATGTTACGGCGTTATGCGTCAATTACCGCAACTAGACAAGTGTGTAAGTGACTGCTTAGCGAAACCGTTTAAAGGTAAACAGCGTATATTGCATCAACTGCTGA
>NZ_PJAP01000910.1:0-3204 GCF_002836795.1 Shewanella sp. 11B5
ATCCATTATTGCCAAAGTGACTCGTGATGCCGAGATGGATACGTTAGACAGTCAATATCCACAGTATGGCTTTGCTAAACATAAAGGTTATCCAACCAAAGCACACTTTGAAGCGCTAGCCTTATATGGTGTGTTGCCTGAACATCGTAAAAGTTTTAAACCTGTTGCGGATCGCATTTTACTCCAAAATACATTTTGATCATGACCAGATTAAGCGAGTTTATCGTTGGATAACGTCGCTTAGTTTGGTAGTCTAAATCCCGCATTTTCGTGTTGTTTCATTCATCTTTTTCGAAGAAAAAATATTCTATGTCCGATCCTCGTTTTGTTCATTTGCGCGTCCACAGTGATTATTCAATGTCAGATGGCGTTGCTAAAGTTAAACCTATTATTGCTGCTGCTGAAAATCAGGGGATGGCAGCAATAGCGTTAACTGATCAAAACAACTTTTGTGGTTTGGTTAAGTTTTATGGTGCTTGTAATGGTGCGGGAATTAAGCCGATCATTGGTGCCGATTTTTGGGTGCAAACCCCTGGATTTGAAAAAGAATTCTGTGCCTTAACCATTATCGCGATGAACAATGAAGGTTACCAAAACCTGACCCAACTAATCAGTGAAGCCTATCTTCGCGGTCATGTTGATAACCGTGTGGTGATCGACCAAGATTGGTTAGTCAAATACAACAGCGGTTTGATCATTATCTCGGGTGCCAAAGATGGTGATGTCGGCAAAGCATTATTAAAAGGCAATCAAAACCAAGTCGAGTCGTTAATTGCCTTTTATCAACAACACTTTGAAGACCGCTATTACCTTGAACTTATTCGTACTGGCCGAGCACATGAAGAGCGCTATTTGCACATGGCGGTTGAGTTAGCATCAATAAAAGGTTTACCTGTTGTTGCCACCAACCAAGTGGTGTTTTTAAAACAAGATGATTTCGAAGCCCATGAAATCCGGGTCGCTATTCATGATGGTTTTACTTTAGTCGATCCACGTCGCCCTAAAACCTATAGCGATCAACAATATCTGCGCACCGAAGATGAAATGATTGCATTATTTGCTGATATTCCGTCAGCAATTCAAAACAGCGTTGAAATTGCGAAACGCTGTAATGTCACCATTCGCCTAAATGAATACTTTTTACCTAATTTCCCTACCGGCGACTTATCCATTGAAGATTTCTTGGTTAACGTGTCCGTTAAAGGTTTAGAAGAACGTCTTGAGTTTTTATTTCCAGATCCACAAGTTCGCGTTGAAAAACGGGGCGAATATGACGAACGTCTTGAGATTGAATTAAAAGTAATTAACCAGATGGGTTTCCCCGGTTACTTCCTTATCGTGATGGAGTTTATTCAGTGGGGCAAAGACAACGGCATTCCAGTTGGTCCCGGCCGTGGTTCTGGTGCGGGATCGTTAGTCGCATACGCGCTTAAAATTACCGACTTAGATCCACTAGAATACGATTTACTGTTCGAACGTTTCTTGAACCCTGAACGTGTATCCATGCCCGATTTCGACGTCGACTTTTGTATGGACCGACGCGATGAAGTCATTGACCACGTAGCAGAACTATACGGTCGAGAAGCGGTATCACAGATTATTACCTTTGGTACCATGGCAGCCAAAGCCGTTGTGCGCGATGTTGGCCGCGTATTAGGTCATCCTTACGGCTTTGTTGAACGTCTAACTAAATTAATCCCCGCAGAACCAGGGATGACATTGGCGAAAGCCTTTGAAGTTGAACCCGCGCTTCCTGAAGCCTATGACGGCGATGAAGACGTTAAAGAGCTTATCGATATGTGTCGCCGCTTAGAAGGGGTAACACGTAACGCGGGTAAGCATGCCGGTGGTGTGGTTATCGCACCGACTCGAATAACCGACTTTGCACCGTTATATTGCGATGCCGAAGGCTTAAACCCCGTAACACAATTTGATAAAAATGACGTTGAAACTGCTGGTCTGGTTAAGTTCGATTTCTTGGGCTTACGTACCTTAACCATTATTGATTGGGCATTGCAGATGATTAATCCGCGCCTGATTAAAGAAGGTAAAGACCCCGTTAGTATCGAAGCCATTCCGCTTGCTGATCCTGCCTGTTTTAGATTACTGCAACGCTACGAAACAACCGCGGTATTCCAGCTGGAATCTCGCGGTATGAAAGACCTCATTAAACGTCTGCAACCCGACTGTTTTGAAGACATGATTGCACTAGTGGCACTTTTCCGCCCAGGTCCTTTGCAGTCAGGCATGGTTGACAACTTTATTGAACGTAAGCACGGCCGTGAAGAAGTGTCATACCCAGATGCTGAATATCAGCATGAGTCACTAAGAGAGTTATTGTCACCGACCTACGGCATTATTTTGTACCAAGAGCAGGTGATGCAGATTGCTCAGGTATTGTCGGGTTACACCCTCGGCGGCGCGGATATGCTCCGTCGTGCAATGGGTAAGAAAAAACCTGAAGAAATGGCCAAGCAGCGCGGTACCTTTAAAGAAGGTGCGATTAATAACGGCGTCGATGGCGACTTGTCGATGAAAATCTTCGATTTGGTGGAAAAGTTCGCCGGTTACGGTTTTAACAAATCGCATTCTGCCGCTTATGCACTGGTGTCGTATCAAACTTTATGGCTAAAAACACATTTCCCATCGCAGTTTATGGCCGCGGTAATGTCTGCCGACATGGACAACACCGACAAAATCGTCACCTTGGTTGATGAATGTGAACGCATGGGCTTGCCGCTAATTCCGCCCGATGTAAACAAAGGCTTATTCAAATTTACGGTCGATGACGACCTCAATATTGTTTATGGTATCGGCGCGATTAAAGGCGTGGGTGAAGGTCCGGTAGACTCTATTTTAGAAGCCCGTAAAAATGGGCCGTTTACCGACCTGTTTGATTTTTGTGCTCGAATTGATTTGAAAAAACTCAACAAGCGAGTGATTGAAAAGCTTATCCTTGCAGGCGCCTTAGACACATTAGGCCCGCATCGAGCATCAATGATGGCGACCTTGCCTCAAGCGATTAGTGCTGCGGCGCAACATGCTAAAGCAGAAGCGACTGGTCAAAATGACATGTTTGGTTTACTCAATAGTGAACCTGAAGACAGTAAGCAAAACTTTGTCCATTGTACTCCGTGGCCAGACAAAATTTGGTTGGAAGGTGAGCGCGAAACATTAGGGCTTTACCTTACTGGTCACCCCATT
>NZ_PJAP01000911.1:0-3204 GCF_002836795.1 Shewanella sp. 11B5
TCTTTAACAATTTGGAAAGCTGATAGTACTAACTAAAGGCGCATAAATGATGATTCGTTGTCGTTTGTGTGATCACGTTAGTGCGAAAAACGTTAATGCGAAAGCATTAACACTTGAGTTCTCAAAACACTGTTTAAGTGTCTTGAATATTCTAAAAAACTAAGGCGAGTCCACTTCCTACCCTGGAGGTGAGACAAGTAAAAACCAGCTGGTCATGATATGACCCAGAGCTCTTCTCTTGTTAATTCAAGGGTGTGAAACTCATTTGGGTTGTATGGTTAAGTGACCAAGCGTATACGGTGGATGCCTTGGCAGTCAGAGGCGATGAAGGACGTAATAACTTGCGAAAAGCGTTGGCGAGCTAGTAATAAGCATTTGAGCTAACGATATCCGAATGGGGAAACCCACATGCATAAGCATGTATCACAACATGAATACATAGTGTTGTGAGGCAAACCCGGGGAACTGAAACATCTAAGTACCCGGAGGAAAAGAAATCAACCGAGATTCCCCTAGTAGCGGCGAGCGAACGGGGATTAGCCCTTAAGTCTATGGGGTGTTAGTGGAATGTGTTGGAAAGCACAGCGGCACAGGGTGATAGCCCCGTACATGAAAACTAACCATAGATGAAAACGAGTAAGGCGGGACACGTGACATCCTGTTTGAATATGGGGGGACCATCCTCCAAGGCTAAATACTCCTGACTGACCGATAGTGAACCAGTACCGTGAGGGAAAGGCGAAAAGAACCCCTGTGAGGGGAGTGAAATAGAACCTGAAACCGTATACGTACAAGCAGTGGGAGCGGTTCTTGAGACCGTGACTGCGTACCTTTTGTATAATGGGTCAGCGACTTACATTTTGTAGCGAGGTTAAGCGAATAGCGGAGCCGTAGGGAAACCGAGTGTTAACTGCGCGTTTAGTTGCAAGGTGTAGACCCGAAACCGAGTGATCTAGCCATGGGCAGGTTGAAGGTTGAGTAACATCAACTGGAGGACCGAACCGACTTATGTTGAAAAATGAGCGGATGACTTGTGGCTGGGGGTGAAAGGCCAATCAAACTCGGAGATATCTGGTTCTCCTCGAAAGCTATTTAGGTAGCGCCTCGAGCGAATACCATTGGGGGTAGAGCACTGTTAAGGCTAGGGGGTCATCCCGACTTACCAACCCTTTGCAAACTCCGAATACCAATGAGTACTACTCGGGAGACAGACAGCGGGTGCTAACGTCCGTTGTCAAAAGGGAAACAACCCAGACCGTCAGCTAAGGTCCCAAAGTGTATGTTAAGTGGGAAACGATGTGGGAAGGCTTAGACAGCTAGGATGTTGGCTTAGAAGCAGCCATCATTTAAAGAAAGCGTAATAGCTCACTAGTCGAGTCGGCCTGCGCGGAAGATTTAACGGGGCTAAACATACCACCGAAGCTACGGGTGCATTTCTTAGGAAGTGCGCGGTAGAGGAGCGTTCTGTAAGCGGTTGAAGGTGAAGGGGTAACCCACACTGGACGTATCAGAAGTGCGAATGCTGACATGAGTAACGATAAAGGGAGTGAAAAACTCCCTCGCCGGAAGACCAAGGGTTCCTGTCCAACGTTAATCGGGGCAGGGTGAGTCGACCCCTAAGGTGAGGCCGAAAGGCGTAATCGATGGGAAACAGATTAATATTTCTGTACTTCCGCTAACTGCGATGGAGAGACGGAGAAGGCTAGGCTAGCGCGGCGTTGGTAGTCCGCGTTTAAGGTGGTAGGTTGATTTCTTAGGCAAATCCGGGAAATCGTACTTTAATGTACAGGCTGAGAGCTGATGACGAGTCACTACGGTGATGAAGTAGTTGATGCCATGCTTCCAGGAAAATCTTCTAAGCTTCAGGTTAGTGGGAATCGTACCCCAAACCGACACAGGTGGTCGGGTAGAGAATACCAAGGCGCTTGAGAGAACTCGGCTGAAGGAACTAGGCAAAATGGTACCGTAACTTCGGGAGAAGGTACGCTGCTGTTGGTGATGGGACTTGCTCCCTAAGCTGACGGCAGTCGCAGATACCAGGTGGCTGCAACTGTTTATCAAAAACACAGCACTGTGCAAAATCGCAAGATGACGTATACGGTGTGACGCCTGCCCGGTGCCGGAAGGTTAATTGATTGGGTTATCTTCGGAGAAGCTCATGATCGAAGCCCCGGTAAACGGCGGCCGTAACTATAACGGTCCTAAGGTAGCGAAATTCCTTGTCGGGTAAGTTCCGACCTGCACGAATGGCGTAATGATGGCCACGCTGTCTCCAGCCGAGACTCAGTGAAGTTGAAATTGCGGTGAAGATGCCGTATACCCGCGGCTAGACGGAAAGACCCCGTGAACCTTTACTATAGCTTGGCACTGAACATTGAACCTACATGTGTAGGATAGGTGGGAGACTTTGAAGCTTGGACGCTAGTCTGAGTGGAGTCAATCTTGAAATACCACCCTTGTAGTTTTGATGTTCTAACTCTGGCCCCTTATCGGGGTTGAGGACAGTGCCTGGTGGGTAGTTTGACTGGGGCGGTCTCCTCCCAAAGAGTAACGGAGGAGCACGAAGGTTGGCTAAGTACGGTCGGACATCGTACGGTTAGTGCAATGGCATAAGCCAGCTTAACTGCGAGACATACACGTCGAGCAGGTACGAAAGTAGGTCATAGTGATCCGGTGGTTCTGAATGGAAGGGCCATCGCTCAACGGATAAAAGGTACTCCGGGGATAACAGGCTGATACCGCCCAAGAGTTCATATCGACGGCGGTGTTTGGCACCTCGATGTCGGCTCATCACATCCTGGGGCTGAAGTCGGTCCCAAGGGTATGGCTGTTCGCCATTTAAAGTGGTACGCGAGCTGGGTTCAGAACGTCGTGAGACAGTTCGGTCCCTATCTGCCGTGGGCGTTGGATGATTGAAGGGAGCTGCTCCTAGTACGAGAGGACCGGAGTGGACGAACCGCTGGTGTTCGGGTTGTCATGCCAATGGCATTGCCCGGTAGCTACGTTCGGAATCGATAACCGCTGAAAGCATCTAAGCGGGAAGCGAGCCCTAAGATGAGTCATCCCTAGAGCTTTAAGCTCTCTAAAGGGCCGTAGGAGACTACTACGTTGATAGGCAAGGTGTGTAAGCGTTGTGAGGCGTTGAGCTAACTTGTACTAATGACCCGTGAGGCTTAACCATACAACCCAGATGGGTTTTACTGA
>NZ_PJAP01000912.1:0-3203 GCF_002836795.1 Shewanella sp. 11B5
TGTGAGTTGAGTTTTTTATCTAAAATTAAGCCAGCTTGCTGTTTATGCCTAGCAATTATGCATTTTTTGTCAACACCTCAACGGGGTTGCAAATTCGTGTTCAAATGTTATCACTCTGAATATCGCAAGTTCATTTATGATTGTGATCAACCTGACAGCTAATATCTGCTGAAATAATCGACATGCTTTACGCTAATGGGCTGATTATCTGTAATAAAACATTCTCCATGCACCAAATCTAATGCTGGTCACATAATTGACTAAAAAATATGATCTACAAAGTGAATATGCCGTAAGATATAGGGCGTTTAGGATTGGGCTTGAAAACATAGGCAAACAGGTTAATTTATCATTTTTCACTCTTTGGTGAGTTGTCCACTGCTTCAATATGACCGTTTTCAGGTATAACATCATCATTATGGCAACGGTATGTTGCTGTGTCGTATTTGGTTGTACTGAAGTAAGGAGTCGCCAATGATTATCGAAGAGGTCGTTGAGCTATCGCGTTTTCAATTTGCGCTGACAGCCATGTATCATTTTTTATTTGTTCCACTCACCCTAGGTTTAGCCTTTATTCTTGCGATTATGGAATCACTGTATGTGATGACCAATAAGCAAGTTTATAAAGACATGACTAAATTTTGGGGTAAGTTGTTTGGGATAAACTTTGCCTTAGGCGTGACAACGGGTTTAGCGATGGAGTTCCAGTTTGGTACTAACTGGTCCTACTATTCTCATTACGTAGGTGACATTTTTGGTGCGCCCCTGGCGATTGAAGGCTTAATGGCATTCTTCCTTGAGTCTACGTTAGTCGGGATGTTCTTTTTTGGTTGGGATCGTTTCAGTAAGCGCCAACATTTAGCGGTCACATGGCTCGTTGCCCTTGGCTCTAATATGTCAGCCTTATGGATTTTGATCGCCAATGGTTGGATGCAAAACCCAGTGGGTTCGGTGTTTAACTATGAAACCATGCGTATGGAAATGACCAATTTTGCCGAAGTGGTATTTAACCCCGTTGCGCAAGTTAAGTTTGTTCATACCGTCGCCTCTGGTTATGTAGCAGGTGCGATGTTTGTATTAGCCATTAGCTCATACTACATATTGAAAGGCCGAGATTTACCTTTTGCTCGTCGCTCATTTGCTATTGCAGCAAGTTTTGGTATGGCATCTATTTTATCGGTCATCGTGTTAGGCGATGAATCAGGTTATGAAGTAGGCGAAGTGCAACGTGTTAAATTAGCCGCAATTGAAGCTGAATGGCACACGGAACCTGCACCAGCAGCCTTTACGGCATTTGGTTTCCCTAACCAAGAAACTATGCACACGGATTACGCCGTTAAGATCCCATATGCGATGGGCATTATTGCGACACGTTCTTTAGATGGAGAAGTAACCGGTATTAAGGATCTTATTAAAGATCACGAAGTACGAATTCGTAACGGTATGGTTGCGTATGCATTACTGGAAAAATTACGTGCTGGTGATAAATCGGTTGAAGTTAGAGAGCAATTTGAAGCAACCAAAATCGACCTGGGTTATGGTTTCTTGCTTAAGCGTTATACCGACAAAGTGGTTGATGCGACTGAAGAGCAAATTATTGCAGCGTCTTATGACTCAATTCCTACTGTAGCCCCTATGTTCTGGAGTTTCCGCTTAATGGTTGGCTCTGGGGTGATAATGTTATTGGTGTTTGCTGCGGCCTTCTGGCAAAGCACTCGTCATCAAATCGCCGAGAAAAAGTGGGTACTTCGTGCTGCTCTTTACAGTTTGCCACTTCCATGGGTAGCCATTGAAGCTGGTTGGTTTGTGTCAGAGTTTGGTCGCCAACCTTGGACCATTTCTGAAGTGCTGCCAACATTCATGTCGGCGTCGAGTTTAACGACGGCGGATCTTTGGTTCAGTATTATTTCGATTACGGTGTTCTATACCATCCTGTTGGTGATAGAAGCTTACTTGATGTATAAGTTTGCTCGTCTTGGTCCAAGCAGCTTAAAGACCGGTCGTTATCATTTCGAAAACCAAGATGCTTAATCTGAGGACCTGATTATGTTTGATTATGAAGTATTAAGATTTATTTGGTGGGCGTTAATCGGCGTGCTGTTTATTGGTTTCACCGTGACAGATGGCTTTGATATGGGCGTAGGTATATTGTTACCCGTTATTGGTAAAGATGATACTGAACGCCGTATTATGATTAACACTATCGCACCACATTGGGACGGTAACCAAGTATGGCTAGTGACGGCTGGTGGCGCGTTATTTGCTGCTTGGCCTATGGTCTACGCGGTATCGTTTTCAGGCTTTTATGTGGCAATGATGCTAGTGCTATTTGCATTGTTTTTACGTCCAGTCGGTTTTGATTATCGCTCTAAAATTGAAGACCCAAGATGGCGTAAGTCATGGGATAGAGCATTATTTGTCGGCAGTTTTGTACCACCGTTAATCATTGGTGTGGCATTTGGTAACCTGCTTCAAGGCGTACCATTTAACTTTGATGAATATCTACGTGCTACTTATCATGGCGGTCTGTTGGGTTTATTGAATCCGTTTGGTTTATTAGCCGGTCTTGTGAGTGTCACTATGGTGATAATGCAAGGTTCTACATGGTTACAAATGAAGACCGACGGAGAGCTGCGGGTTAGAAGTGCTAAAGTATCGCAAGTTTGTGGTGGTTTATTAGTGGTTCTATTTGGTGCAGCTGGTGTTTGGCTTGTAAACGGTATTGATGGTTATGTTATTACCTCAGCCCTTAACCTTGCTGGTCCGTCAAATCCAACCACTAAGACTGTAGCGGTTGAAGCGGGCGCTTGGTTAACTAACTATGATAAATATCCTCTTACCATGCTATTCCCGGTATTAGGGTTATTAATGCCAATATTAGTGATTTTTGCCAGTCGATTAAATCGTAGTGGATTTGCGTTCTTTTTCAGTTCGCTAGCGGTTGCTTGTGTCATTTTGACCTGTGGAGCAGCAATGTTCCCATTTGTTATGCCTTCATCATTAGAACCTAATGTCAGCTTAACAATGTGGGATGCTACAGCCAGTCAAATGTCACTTAAAGTGATGACAGTTGCCGCTATTATCTTCGTACCCACAGTATTAAGTTACACCATTTGGACTTACTACAAGATGTACGGCCGCTTAAATCGTGAGTTTGTTGAAAACAACAAAAGCTCACTTTACTAAATTAAGGAGCAACGTCT
>NZ_PJAP01000913.1:0-3192 GCF_002836795.1 Shewanella sp. 11B5
ATTTTGATATGACATGACATAGCGAATTTGAGCAGAACCATTAATATCACCTGAATACGTTTGGGTAATTTCGGCAATGGTTTGTTTGTTGTTATTGTCGTGTTCAGCATAAGCCGATTCATTCCAAGCGGTGATTTGAAATACACCTTTTAAGACTATTTTTGTCATATAGAGCCCTATTTGTGATGTTAATAAGTTCTAATCGTCAGGACCAGTTGACTTATCGTGCTTGAAAGATCAACAGGCCCTTATATAAAGTTAACTTAACCATGTCTATGGCAAATGTCCAATTCACAAACAAGACTCGACAGATTTTGGTAGAGGCAGTAGGATGAAACAAATTTGCCAGCAAGAGCAATGCAGTAGGATAACGCATGGAACAACGAAAAGTATTATTGGCCGGTGGTAATTTACTGCAGGCTCACACATGGAAAGGGCTACTGGAAACGAGTGGGATCGAAGTTGATCTTAAAGGTGAAGCACTCATAGGTGGCGTAGGCGGTTTGCCGATTGAAATGCAAACGGTTGAGTTATGGGTAGCAGATAATCAACTTGCCGCTGCGCAAACGTTACTGGATGCACTCGATATTGAACAGCCTCAATGGCAATGTGTCCAATGCCATGAAATAAACGAAGGCAGTTTCGAATTGTGTTGGCAATGTAGTTCGCAAAGAAGTGAAATGCATAACGAATAAGCCTGAGTATAAGATGGTTTTTAGCGTTGAAGTCCATCTTTACCACCAAATGTTGTTGCAGATAAACGGGGTTAATCACGACGTAAACTTTTGGGGCAAAGTCCCTAAGCCGATTTATGTTTTGCAATATTGCACCTAGCTTATAAATAAGCGTCTCGTTTAACTGAGCCACTAGGGCCTATTTGTGGCTTATTGTGACGCAGTTAGCGCTTATTCATCTATAAATGACACCATCATAAACCCCTCTTTGTAGTAAATTGCCACAAACTGCTGCAAAATTGTTTTTCAAAAATCCAATAGACTCTATGATTAAACTACTTTTAGGTTTATGACGTATGTAGTGCTAATTTGTCACAAATGAGTGACTTAACTAACTTAAGGAAACGCTATGCAACCCTCTCCAGCATTTGCCAGTTTGGTCGATTCTGTTATGCCTCATGTCAACTTATTAACCATTGAGCAATATCAACAACAAGATCAATGGCAATTAATCGATGTGCGAGAAGATAACGAGTGGTTACAAGGGCATTTACCTAATGCAAAACACCTCAGTCGTGGCATTATTGAGCGTGATATAGAGCATCGCTTTCCTGATAAAAGCACCCCAATATTACTTTATTGTGGAGCGGGTCAACGTGCTGCATTATCTGCCTATAATTTACAGCTCATGGGTTATACGCAAGTAGCCTCAATGATTGGCGGATACCGTGCTTGGATACAACATCAATTCCCTATCGTTGAAGACTGAGTAGATTAATGCAATATTTCCCTTTGTTTGTTGATACTCAAGGTTTACAGGTTTTATTGGTGGGGGCTGGTGAGGTTGCCACACGTAAACTCGATCTGTTGTCTCGTACTGATGCTCATATTCATGTAATCGCACCAACGGTTGCCAATGATATTGAAAACTATCATACACAAGGTCGGATCCAGCTGTCTCGTCGTGAAGTCTGTGCAGATGATATTGCCAATGTCGATATCATTTACCTTGCCACTGCCGATGAGCAATTGAATATGGATTTTGCGCAGTTGGCCACGGAGCGGGGGATTTGGGTGAATGTGGTCGATAATCCTAAATTTTGTCGATTTATTACGCCTTCGATAGTAGATCGAGGCAGGTTAGTGGTTGCGATCAGTACAGCTGGTGCCGCACCTGTTTTCGCTCGAACTATCCGTTCACGTCTCGAAACCATGCTACCGTCATCATTAGCGCCTTTATTTGATTTTGTTGCCAGTAAGCGCGAGGAAGTACAACATAAATTATTAGCAGGTAAAGATAGACGTTTATTTTGGGAACGATTTTTTACCACGAACCAAGATAAATTCGATACATTAACAGAACAACGCTATCTTGAGGCTTTTGAAGACTTTAGTGTTAAAGGTGAGATTCTTTTGTTAATGGAGGATACGCCGGCACATTTACTCCCTATTGCCGCCATGCCGTTGTTACAGACATTAGACGTGGTTTACAGTGATGGTGCACTTGATAGTGACATTAATGAATTATTAAGGCGAGACGCAAATAGAGAAGCTGTGCCATTGCTAAGTGATATCACTCATCAATATGAACACGGAGCTCGTATGTTAATTGTGTCTTCTGCTGCTAAAGTCGCCCAGTTCAGCGCGCATTTTCCAATGGCAAAACATCTACGTCCTGGTGCTATTTAACCCAAGATGTACGATGTTCTATTATGCCGAGTCTACTTTGTAGTAGACTCGGTTTTTTTATCCTCGTAGGAGCCTTTTATGGCCGCTAAAGCTACCGTTTTTAAAGTTTCGTTGCAAATTGCAGATATGGACCGTCATTATTATGCCGATCATCAGTTTACCTTAGCCCAACATCCGTCCGAAACCGATACGCGGATGATGGTGCGTTTACTGGCATTTGCCATTAATGCATCAGAAACGTTAGTGTTCAGTAAAGGTTTATGTGTTGATGATGAAGCGGAACTTTGGGATAAAAACCTCAGTGGTGAAATCGATCTTTGGGTTGAGTTTGGCCAAGCTGATGAGAAGTGGCTTAGAAAAGCATGTGGTCGGTCAAAACAGGTTATTCTTTATACTTATGGCGGCCGAAGTGTACCAATTTGGTGGCAGCAGAATCAGCAAGCGTTTGCTCGCTACGAAAATTTAACTGTGATTAATTTTCCTGAAGATGCGGTGAAAAAAATGGAAGTTTTTGTTAATCGTAATATGGCGTTACAAGTTAGTCTTAGCGAAGGGCAAGTGTGGTTCTCAGATGCAAATAATAGCGTGTTAATAGAGCCAGAAACGTTAAAGTAGTGGCGTTCAGGTTGTTTGGCTACAATCACAACATCTATCATAATTACGATCACAGTAAAGTGAATCTAACCTTAATTTTGTAGAAATTAATTAAGTTTAATCAAATGGGTCTTGTACTAATAAAATCACAGGCAGATAATCAAATCATGTAGTGAGCATCACAATAAATTATAACTAATTAATAAATATGATGTTTCACGTTTCGCGATGGTTG
>NZ_PJAP01000914.1:0-3182 GCF_002836795.1 Shewanella sp. 11B5
ACGAGATGCTTTACGTTGATCATAAAGGTTAGCATCACCCTCAACAAATTCACCGGTTTTAAGGTCAACTAAGCGAGCGTCTACATATTGCTCATACTTGCTTAGAATATCTTTCTTGGTGATTTTGCCTTCTTTAGGGTTGATAAGGCTCGCTGCTTCAAGAATATACTTTTGCTTATCCAACAACTTATTTTCTTGCTGAATAGGTTTTAACACCACGGCAGCTGTTGAAACAAGCACGGAGCAAATAAGACATAAGCCGACAACAACAAATAGCGTTCTACCGAACGAATCTTTATTACTAGCCACGAGCAATCCTCCGCTTAATATTTGCCTGTACTACAAAGTGGTCAAATAATGGAGCAAATAAGTTAGCAAACAAGATAGCTAACATCATACCTTCTGGGAATGCAGGGTTAACCACACGGATAAACACCACCATTGCACCAATGAGGAAACCGTATGCCCATTTAGCACTATTTGTGAACGACGCAGAAACAGGATCTGTCGCCATAAACATCATACCAAATGCAAAACCACCTAACACTAAGTGCCAATGCCACGGCATTGCAAACATCGGGTTGCTGTCGCTACCAATAAGATTAAGTAGAGTAGAAATTGCCACCATACCTAACATTACACCACCCACAATACGCCACGAGGCAATACGGGTGTAGATAATGACTAAACCACCGAGCAAAATAGCAAAGGTCGATACTTCACCAACAGAACCCGGAATAAAGCCCATGAAAGCATCAATCCAGTTAGCGTTTGAAGTGTAATCAAAAGTACCTTGCGCAGCTTGACTCAATGCTGTTGCACCAGAGAAGCCGTCCGCAACAACCCATGAGGTATCACCAGACATGCTTAATGGGTAAGCAAAGAACAAGAAAGCACGGCCAGCTAATGCAGGGTTTAAGAAGTTACGCCCTGTGCCACCGAAGATTTCTTTTGCTACAACCACACCAAAGGTAATACCTAAAGCGACCATCCATAAAGGAATTGTTGGCGGTAGAGTTAATGCAAATAGCACTGAAGTAACGAAGAAACCTTCGTTAATTTCATGGCCACGCACTGACGCAAAGAGCACTTCCCAAAAACCACCGACAATGAATGTCACTGCATAGATAGGTAGGAAGAAGCACGCACCATAGAACATCAAGGACGTAATGCCAGAGTCTGCGGTGAGTTGAGCGCCAAATAATTCAAATAAGCCTACTTGCCAAATATCAGGTGTACCGAAGCCGGCCACCATCGCTATTTGAGCTTGTAAACCTACGTTGTACATCCCGACAAACATTGCCGGAAATGTACATGCCCAAACCGTAATCATCATACGTTTTAGGTCAAGGTTATCGCGAACGTGGGTTGCCCCTTTGTTCACTTTACCTGGAGTGTAAAATACTGTCGCAGCCGCTTCGTAAAGGGCATACCACTTTTCGTACTTACCGCCTTTTTCAAATTGCGGCTCAATACGTTCGATAAAATCTTTCAAGCTCATTAGCCTTCCCTCTCGATCGTATCTAAACAGTCACGCAAATATGAACCGTAGTCATACTTACCTGGACATACGAACGTACACAATGCCAAATCTTCTTCATCTAACTCTAGTGCGCCTAAACGAACTGCGCCATCAAAGTCGCCAGAGAGTAAATCACGAAGTAGCATAGTAGGTAGAATGTCTAAAGGCATCACGCGTTCATAGTTACCAATAGGTACCATTGCACGGTCGGAACCGCCGGTGCTAGTGGTCATATTAAATAAGCGTGACGGGCTTAAGTGACCTAAGAACGAACGAGTGATAGAGAACTTATCTACGCCAGGCATAGCCCAACCAAACAATTCTTTCTCGTCACCTTCTTCTAGTACACTCACCTGCTGATGATAACGCCCCAAATAAGCTTGAGGGCCTACCGCAGTACGGCCGCTTAACACTGAACCTGAGATCACACGAACACCATCACCGACCGTTTCATCAGCAGTCAGTTCAGCCATGCTAGCACCTAAAACGGTACGAACAAGGCGAGGTTTTTTCGCTTTAGGACCGCCAATCGCAACCACACGCTCAGTGTTTAATACACCTTGGGTGAACAGTTGACCAAAAGCAATCACATCCTGATAGCCAATATGCCAAACAGTACGTGTTGCCGAAGCTGGAAGAACGTGATGAATATGCGTACCCGCAAGACCTGCTGGGTGTTTACCCGCAAACTCTTGAACTTGGGCATTAGCTGCAGGGATATCGGCACCTTGAGCTTTACATAGGTAAACTTTACCTTCAGTCAATCGTGCTAGGACTTTAAGGCCATTAGCAAAATCTTCTTTATGTTGAGCGATGACTACCACAGGATCGGCAGCAAGAGGTTGAGTATCAATTGCAGTAACGAAAATACCCGCAGCAGTAGCATCTACAGCTGGCACTTTACTGAATGGGCGTGTACGCAAAGCAGTCCACAAACCTGAATCAATCAGATTATCACGAACAACTTGTGCGTCTAACGTGTCTAACTTATCAGCATCGTATTGAGCAAAAGCAACGCTATCGTCACCTTCCACAGCAATAACAACTGACTGAAGTACACGTCTTGCACCTCGGTTGATTTCTAAAATAGTACCACTGGCTAAAGCCGTATATTTAACGCCTAAATTCTTTTTATCTTCAAAAAGAACTTGGCCTTTTTGTACTTTGTCGCCCACTTTGATTTTCATCGTTGGACGTAAGCCAATATACTCTTCACCCAAAGTCGCTACGTGTCTAATGGCTGGGCCATTATGGATAACTTGCTCTGGTCCGCCTGCTATAGGCAGTTCCAATCCTTTCTTAATTGTAATCATATCCACAAGCACTACGTTTGAAGGAAAGACAATGCGCCACGTTCCGCTACAAAAACAAAGTGTTAACAAACACTTGCCATTTGAGCTAGCGCAGATTTAACTCGAAAATGCGATCATAATCACGCTGGTCGCGCGCATTTTACCGCAAATATGAGACTATCGCCACGAAAATTATAGGTGTTTTCAAACCAATACCTAACACAATCGGTGGCCTTTAGATCAGACTAATTAAATTAGAACCTAAGAGTGAATGTTATCTACTCCATTCTGATTTAAAAAACTATAGCATTAATTTTTAAAGAAATAATTTTAGTTGTTTGTTTATAAGAACAGTTACGCCTCAAATA
>NZ_PJAP01000915.1:0-3181 GCF_002836795.1 Shewanella sp. 11B5
ACGGTCGGTATTGTTTTTTGCTTGGTCCATAATCTTTCTCACTCAAATTCGTTCGCATGCTGGGTTGATAAAACAACCATGTTCAATTGTTTAGAAATAGCCTTGACGCTTTTTCTGCTCCATTGACGCACTTTGGTCAGAATCAATTAAGCGACCTTGACGTTCACTTGAACGAGTTAACAGCATCTCTTCAATAATTTTTTCTAAGGTGTCGGCTTCTGAAGGCATCGCCGCCGTTAGCGGATAACAACCTAGGGTTCTAAAACGAACCCGTTCAACCGATTCAACATCACCTTCTTCTAACGGCATACGGTCATCATCTTTCATGATGAGCTGACCACCTTTGTTGACTACAGTACGAGGAGCTGCAAAATATAACGGTACGATTTCAATATTTTCTTGATAGATGTACTGCCAAATATCGAGCTCAGTCCAGTTAGATAAAGGGAACACTCGAATGCTCTCGCCTTTATTGACCGCGCCATTATAGGTGCGCCATAACTCTGGACGTTGGTTTTTAGGGTCCCAACGATGGTGCTTATCACGGAACGAATATACCCGCTCTTTGGCACGAGACTTTTCTTCGTCACGTCGTGCGCCACCAAAAGCCGCATCAAAACCATATTTATTCAATGCTTGTTTTAACCCTTGGGTTTTCATAATGTCAGTATGCTTGGCACTGCCATGAGTAAATGGGCCAACACCTTGTTCAACACCTTCCTGATTAGTATGAGTCAGTAACTCAAAACCAAACGCCTTGGCTTGTGCATCACGAAAAGCAATCATCTCTTTGAATTTCCACCCCGTATCGACATGTAATAACGGAAATGGAATTTTACCCGGGTAAAAAGCTTTGCGCGCAAGATGCAGCATCACCGATGAATCTTTACCTATCGAATACATCATGACAGGATTACCAAACTCAGCTGCTACTTCACGGATAATCTGGATGCTTTCGGCTTCCAGTTGTTGTAAATGGCTTAACGAACGGCCTGCCATGATGATTCTCCATTACCTAATATTGCTGCAGAGCAGCGGGTTAAATTATTCGACTACAGCGCTTTAGCGACTGTGTCTAAATCTGTTTTTTGTTGCGCATTGACGGGATCAAACCAATTTAAGCTGTCAGCTAATTCAACAACCTCACCAATAATCATCAGCGCAGGCATCTGTAAAGCAGGATCTGCGGCTAATTGAGCCAGCTCGCCTAATTTACCAATAAACCGCTGTTGTGATGACGTGGTCGCGTTAGACACAATGGCCACTAGCGTATCAGCACTGCGGCCTGCGTTGATTAAACCATCACTAATAACATTGGCATTTAATATGCCCATATACACTACTAAAGTATTGTTAGTGTTAGCATAACCCTGCCAATCCATAGGGCGACTCGCTAACTGACAATGACCAGTGATAAAGGTGACACCCTGGGCATAATCACGATGCGTTAGCGGGATACCTGCATAAGCGGAAGTACCACTGGCAGCGGTAATACCTGGGACTACTTCAAAAGCAATACCGGCAGCCACTAAAGTTTGTAGCTCTTCGCCGCCGCGGCCAAAAATAAACGGGTCGCCGCCTTTTAAACGCACAACATTTTTACGGGTATATGCTTTAGTCACCAATAGCTGATTAATTTCATCTTGAGCTGCGCTGTGTTTACCTGCGCGCTTACCCACAGCAATTTTTTCAGCGTTACTGGGGATCAAATCTAAAATGTCTTGGCTGACTAATGCGTCATATAACACTGCATCGGCTTGTTTAAGAATGCGATAGGCTTTTAGTGTTAGTAGTTCAACGTCGCCAGGACCGGCGCCGACTAACCACACTTTGCCTTTGGCTTGTTGCCCTGGCATAGATACTAACTCCATCACATTTACCTCAAGATATTTGACCATGTTCAAATATAGCGTTTTCTATATTCCATATACAATAGTTAATAGTTAGTTTTTATAACTAAATAGCATATAAAAAAATTTGTTCGCGATTTAATCTATTTGACATGCCAATACGTATAGAATGCCGCATTGAAATGAAAAGAATTGTTAACTTAATTCGACAAAGCTCTGGCAATTGATAACAATGAACACCGTAAAATGCTGATACTAAGAATTACACTAAAATTAAACCTATAATTATGCTTATGGATGATGCAATGATAAAAAGCACTCAATATCTTGGACTCTCGCTATTATTACTTGGCTTTAGCACCCTCGCCCTTGCAGAAGACTCATTAGTTGATCAGCGGGTCAAAAGAGAATTAGCCACATCAGAAAAACCCTTTGTTCTGACTCCACACAAAGCCAATTACTTATTGCCTGTTACTTATCAAACAAGAACAAACTCGTTGCCATTTGAGGTTAAATATCCAGATGAAGACGTCAATATCGACAAGCTAGAAGCAAAGTTTCAAATCAGTTTTAAATTCCCGGTTTGGTATAACGTGTTTGGCGATAATGGCCATTTATTTTTTGCTTATACCAATCAATCGTATTGGCAAGTTTATAATAAAGATGCGTCATCTCCCTTTCGTGAAACCAATCACGAACCTGAAGTGTTCATGCTATTTAACAACGACTGGAAAATTGGTGGATTTACTAACTCGTTTTTAGGTTTTGGGGCTGTGCACCAATCTAACGGGCAAACTACACAATTATCAAGAAGTTGGAATCGAATATACGGCAGTGCGGTATTTGACAAAGGTCCATTCGCATTAGGACTTAAAGTCTGGTGGCGTATTCCTGAAGATGAAAAAGAAGATATTAATTCACCAGATGGCGATGATAATCCAGATATCAATCGCTACATGGGTAACTTTGAATTAACAGGCGTGTATGGCTTAGATGAGCACCGTTTTACAATGCTGTTACGCAATAACTTAAGCAGCACAAATCGTGGGGCGGTTGAATTCACCTGGAGTTACCCTATCATCGGTAATCTACGTATATATACTCAGTATTTTAACGGGTACGGTGAAAGCTTAATTGATTATAACCATCATAATCAACGTATTGGTATTGGTATTGCGTTAAATGACATTCTGTAAGTAGGGCAATTAGTGTCTTTAATTTGCGTAAAGAATTAGCGTCAAGAATTAACATCAACAATTAGCTGTTAACGCTTAAACGTCATGCGTGAGACATAAAAAAGGTGACCATTTGGCCACCTTTTTTAGTTTCGT
>NZ_PJAP01000263.1:0-15410 GCF_002836795.1 Shewanella sp. 11B5
GCAAGTTTTAGATGAAGCCAAGCTGCGTATCGATGCTATTGCGACCTTTCCAGATAACATCGAAAAACCCAATATTTACCAAATAAAGCCAGAAAACAATGTCATTTGGGTGTCGGTCTATGGCGACATGACCTTGCATGACATGAAAGAAATGGCGAAGAGTATTCGCGACGACATTACCGATTTACCCGCGGTCACTCGAGCAAAAGTTACTGGTGTTCGTGACTACGAAATAGGCATTGAACTGTCTGAAGACAAATTACGTGAATATGGTATTACGTTTACCCAAGTCGCTTTAGCAGTACAAAACTCATCGATTGATTTACCCGGTGGCTCTATTCGTGCCCAAGACGGTGACATCTTACTACGTACAAAAGGCCAAGCTTATACTGCAGATGACTTTGCTCAAATTGTAGTAGAAACCCGTGCTGATGGCAGCCGGATTATGTTACCGCAAGTGGCCACCATTAATGATGATTTTGAAGAACGTTTAGAGTACACCCGCTTTAACGGCAAACCTGCTGCCGTGATTGAAATTACCAGTATCGACGATCAAAATGCGTTAGATATTTCTTCGCAAATTAAAGCTTATGTTGCCGAACGTAAAAAGAGCTTACCAAGTAATATTCAACTTGATACCTGGGGTGATTTAACTCACTACCTGCAAGGCCGTTTAAACATGATGTTGTCGAACATGTTTTATGGCGCCCTGCTGGTATTTATTATTTTGGCTTTGTTCTTAGATCTTAAACTCGCTTTTTGGGTCATGATGGGCTTACCGGTGTGCTTTTTGGGCACCATGCTACTGATGCCACTTGAGCCGTTTAACATGTCGATTAACATGCTGACCTTATTCGCGTTTATTCTGGTGCTGGGGATCGTCGTCGACGATGCCATTGTCATCGGCGAAAGTGCCTATACCGAGTTAGAGGAAAACGGACACTCGTTGGATAACGTGGTAAAAGGAGTACAAAAAGTAGCAATGCCAGCCACTTTTGGGGTTCTCACTACCATTGCAGCCTTTATCCCGATGATTATGGTCTCAGGACCCATGGCCATTATTTGGAAATCCATCGGTATGGTGGTGATTTTGTGTTTAGCGTTTTCGCTGATTGAATCAAAACTGATTCTACCCGCGCATTTAGCTCACATGAAAATCAAAAAACGCAGAGCACCGACTCATTTTTTATCACGGTTTAAATTTTCCCTCAACGAATGGTTACAGCATTTCATTCATAACGTCTATCGTCACTTTTTAGAGCGTTGCATTAAACAACGTTACAGCGTAGTGGCAGTGTTTATTGGGGTACTGATTTTGTCGATTGCGTTAGTGCAAAGTGGCAAAGTGCGTTGGGTTTTCTTTCCTGATATCCCATCCGATTTTATTCAAGTACAACTTGAAATGGAAGAAGGCAGCTCTGAACAAAACACCTTAAAAGTGCTACAACAAGTCGAAGATGCGTTGTACAAGATGAACGCCAAACTTGAAGAACAATATGGTTACCCAATGGTGAAACACAGCTACATTGAGCTTAGCTCACGCAGTAGTGCGTTTGTGTTTACCGAACTGACCAAAGGCGAAGACCGCGAAGTAGACGGCGTCGCAATTGCAGAAGAATGGCGTAAACAGCTACCCGAGTTATTGTCAGTTAAAAAGCTTAACATCAATGCCAGTACCAACGATGCTGGCGGCGACTTATCATTCCGCTTAACGGCAACCGACTTAGACCAGCTATCTGAAGCGGCCAAAGTACTTAAAGCAAAACTAGCCACTTACGAAGGCGTGTATGATATTACCGATAACTTCTCATCCGGTTCACACGAAATACGACTAAACATTCGCCCAGAAGCAGAAGCACAAGGACTAACACTGTCTGATTTAGCTCGCCAAGTCCGTTACGGCTTTTATGGTTATGAAGCCCAACGTATTTTACGTAATAAAGAAGAAGTGAAAGTTATGGTGCGTTACCCATTAGAGCAACGCCGTACTGTGGGTGATCTTGAAAACATGCTTATCCGCACTCCGTCAGGCGCGGCGGTACCATTCTCAACAGTAGCAGATATTGAATTAGGCGAGTCATATGCGTCTATTACTCGTGTCGATGGCCGACGAGCTATCACCATTACGGCTAATGTGAATAAAAACAATGTTGAACCATCAAAAGTGATCGCTGAAATTCAGGAAGATTTTTTACCTGAATTAACCGCACGATTCCCTAAAGTGGCTTCAGCATTGGATGGCGGCAGCTTGGATGAACAAAATGCCATGCTAGGGTTAGCGCAAGGCTTCTTTTTTGCCATGTTTACTATTTATGCCTTAATGGCTATTCCATTAAAATCGTACACTCAACCGCTCATTATCATGTCTGTGATCCCGTTCGGCATAATTGGCGCCTTGTTTGGTCATTACATTCTTGGCTTATCAATGAGCGTATTAAGCTTATGCGGTATTGTGGCGTTAGCTGGGGTAGTGGTAAACGACTCGCTTATTTTAGTCGATTTTGTTAACCGAGCTCGTGAAGAAGGTAAGTCGCTAATGCAATCGGCTATCGACTCTGGTTGTTATCGCTTTAGAGCAATTATCTCAACCTCGCTAACCACCTTTGTTGGCTTGGTGCCGATTATTATGGAGAAAAGCTTACAAGCTAAAATTGTCATCCCAATGGCAACATCGTTAGCTTTCGGTATTTTGTTCTCTACCGTAGTAACGTTAATTTTAGTGCCGATTTTGTACATTATTCTTGATGATATAAAACGCCTATTAAGACGATTTTATATTTGGTGGTGGCAACCTAAACCTGCTGAAAGTGAGTTCAGCTCTGACGAGCACCATTAATCAAATTAATCCCGATTGTTAACAAAAAAACAGAGCTAACCCAGCTCTGTTTTTTTTGCAGTAAAATCTGCGAGCTGAGCAACATAGTCACTATTAAAATTCAGCTAAAATGACCGCTATAATCTCCATGAAAGAAAGCCTGACATGACCGACACAACGTTACCAATGCCAACCTCACCTATACCAACGTTAGTTTACGATATCGGCAAGCACCGTTATCTCAATATTACTGCTAGGTGCACCTTAAGATGCCAGTTTTGCCCCAAACATAATGGCTCCAAACAAGTGCATGATTATGACTTATCACTCACTAAACGCATTACCGCTGATGACGTTTTACCCTTGCTAGGCAATGTACATGAGGTTGAAGAATATGTTTTTTGCGGCTTTGGTGAACCGACTTTAAACCTTGACTGCTTACTGCAAGTTGCTCATGCAATAAAAGCGCAAGGCGGCAAAGTGCGATTAAACACTGACGGCCTCGGTAACCACTTTCATAGAAGGAATATTTTGCCAGAGCTCAGTCAATGTATAGACAGTTTGTCTATTTCGCTTAACGCCGATACACCAGAAAGCTATCAACAACATTGCCGCCCTAAGCTTGCCAATTCGTATACTGCATTGCTGGATTTTATTAAGCTTGCACCGAGTTATATCTCCCAAGTTCAAGTGAGTGCCATTAACGGACTCGCTAATGTCAACATTGACCGCTGCCGTGATATAGCAGAACGAAATGGCGTAGTATTTAAACAGCGGGAACTTGATAACATTGGTTAAACAAATAGCACCTAATCGCAGCTAGACGTTTTCGCGAATGCCGGCTTCATGCTAGTATTGCCACCAAGAGAATGCTAAAAAAGTGGCACCATGTCTAAACACACAGCTGTGAGTTCTTCAAACTCGTTATTAATTTCTTCACAGGCGACTCATTGGTCGCAACAGCACATTCTTTCGCTGTTAAGCCAATTGATTATTTTATTAATTGCGGTGTTTATTGTCACTAACATGGTGGTCAATTTAGGCGAGCGTCGCCTACAAGAAGATTGGGCAGATCAGCGCTATAGTGAGTTACAAACTGTCGCGTCATTAGCCTATGACAAAGTGTCATTTTTACAGTTTAGAACCCAAATCATCGCCAAAGGTGAGTTACTGAGACAATACCTGCAAAACCCATCAGAAAAGCTGCAATTAAAAACCATCGAAAACTGGGATTCATTAACTGACAATATTCCAGAACTGCTTGGGCTGGCATTGTTTAACCCTCAAGGGCAACTCCAATTTGCCACTACCGGTAGTTTCAATAACATGCAACTCCCCGCTGCATTATTAGGCTCGGGCAGAAATATGGGCGGCAACGACATTTACACTTCACCAATGGCATTTACGCCGATTGATGGCATCTTAGAACCCTATTTTTATCAGTTATCATGGATTGAAAATCCAGACCAAAGTATTAAAGGCTATTTGGTCACTTACAATTCGATCGTTAAATTACTTGAAACAATAAAACCGGCTTTTTTTAATCAAAATTCACCATTGCTCATGCTAGATACTCAAGGGTTCCTCTATGCAGGAGCCAACCAACCTGCACCACTAGACAATATGCCCGATGCACTAGGCGCAAGTTTAAAGCAATCTTACCCAGAATTGTGGCGAGTGATGGCCATGAATAACTTTGGCCAATTTCACAGCCATGATTCCACTTTCGTGTATTTAAAAGTCGAGTTAACCAGTCAATACGAAACCAAAAGAGAATACTTTCTATTGTCTTATATTCGTCATGACGACATTGCTGCTCGATATGCACAATGGCGAATAGTGATCATTATCGCAGGATGTTTAATCGCTCTGCTCGCCAGTTTACTGATAATACTAAGGCATAGATTTGTACTTGAGCGACGCGCAAAGCAAAATAGCGTTCAATTGAGTAACGGTTTGTTTAACAGCGAATTGAGCTGTTTAATCGTTAACGATAGCGGTCGAATCCAGAGCATAAATGCCAAAGCTGCTGCTGCACTATCTTTACCAGCTGACGTTCTTAAAGACCGCAGCTTGCAACGAGTATTGCATCTTGATGATGAACGCTTTAATCACATTAAAGAGGCGTTAACCCATCATAAACAATGGCATGGTGAGATCAGTTTAGAGACGCTAAATAGTAGTATGCTACAAACACATATTCGCAGTAAAAAGTGCCCTAACAGTAATGAACATTATTGGTTAGTCACATTTGAAGACATTACCGCATTGTTTGAAAGTCAACGCCAAGCCTATCTCTATCAATTAATGAGTAGCGGAGCGGTTGCTATGGCACTCACCGATGCCAGTGGATTAATAATAAAATGTAATAACCAATTTGATCACCTGATGTCTTTACACGGAGACACCAATATTTCGATCACCGAACTACTCGGCGATGAGCTGAAAAATCAATGGCAAAATATAACTGCACAAATTAGCCTACAGGGAGAGTGGACTGCGCAAGTTATGCCATTTAACCATAGTCGTTATGACCATTGTTTAAAAACGACGCTAGCAGGCCAATTGACATTTGAAGGTGATATTGAATACCTTATTTGCACATTTGAAGAGACCACACCGGCAGTGTCGACCCAAAGTAACAGTAACGTCATTGGCCATAGAAGCGCCATAGTGCTTCGTTTAAATGAGCTTGAAAATTACTTTTTCAAGCTCAGCGAACTCACTAAAGAACACTCAAGCTTACTGGTAATGGATATTAACCCAGAAGGAATTTTCAGTAATATGGGTAATATGAGCCAGCTTGAAAAGCGTCAAAAGGACATTGAACTGCAATTATTGATTGAGTTACCGCTTAATTATCAAATAGCACAATGGCAACTCGGAAAGCTTGTCATCTTGCTGACCGAAACAAATGCAAACTCTGCACATCAATATGCGATTAATATGCTTCAAAGTCTTGAAGAAAAGAATTTAGGTGAAGGGATTAACATTGGTATCGCCAGCTACTTGCAGCCACAAAGTTTAGATACATACCTAGCTAACGCTGAAATAGCATTAAAAAGAGCTAAACAATCTGTTGACCAGAACATTTGCCAAGCCTTTACGCGCCCCACGAACAATCAAAGTAATCATTAAACTAACAACCGCCGGTGAAATTGATCGATAAAATCACCTGACGCAGTATTGTGTAACGTCAGGTGATATTCAATTGGAACCGTTGTTTAATGACAGGATAACTCCCATCCATTAGCGACTCGATGAGCACTTAAATACGAGTATTGCGTTCAATCGAACCTTAAGCGTGTGGTTTCGGATGACTAACCACTTCAGGAAGGATCTCATCAGATTCTAGCCTGAAAGGCTGAACATTATCAGGCAGTTTACTTTCGGTAATTTCAACAATGCTTGAACGATTCATGGTCACTTTAAAGCGAGCATATTCAGGTTGTTGCTTTCCGTCACGTAACACCGCAACCAAATTGACTTGATAACGACGCTCAACAGATTCATTGCTAATATTGCCTTCACTTTCTGAGTATATTTTAGCTTTTCCGCGCTCTAAATGGCGTGCAAAAGGCACTAAACTGAAATTCACTTGTTCTTGTATCTGTGAATAATCTGCCTCAAAGGGCTTATTGGTTACCTTAGTTGCAATACGATAATGCAGTACTTCCGAGTCCACTTTATTCTGGCTGTGGCGTTGCCTCATAATATCTGAAACCGCTTTAGGAATATCTTGGCTGCGCATAAATTCAAGCCAAACTAACTGCTTGGCCACCACTGTTTGAGTGGTGGTATCACGTAAAATACGGCTCCACCTTGGACGACCGCGTTGGATAAGGCGCCACATCGCATTACGAAAATCCTCTTTAAAGATTTCCCTGAAACCATAAATGACTGCTAACGTCAGTAGCAAGGTCAAGGTTAATCCATTAAAGAAACCTTGCGCTTTTATAATCAACGCTGATACCACTAGCATTACCAGCCCAGTGGCGACGCCAGTAACAAACTTCTTTAGCCCTACCCCAAGCGGTTTTAATTCTTCTTTTAATACTACGCCTTGTTGAATGAGTCGACGCAATAGCAACATCTTATTAGAAATACGGTTGGCGTCTTGCTGGGTTTGCATAGAGTTATATTTACATACTTGCTCGCGGTAGTGATTTTCGTTACGACATAAGTTAAGTACTTTTTCTTTAACATCACTATAGTCAGCACTTCTAGGACTACGTGCTAATGTCTTTAATAACTGCTGTTCACAAAACCAAGACAAGTAGTTATCTGCATGCTCAAAATAAGATTTCCACTTAGGATCATTTGGTTCATTGCGACGAAACTTTTTCAATAGTTGCGTAACCACATCACAAAGTTCATCTAAAGCAGGATAAAACTCATTGAGATCAAGTTTTTGGTGTAGCTCTTTTACGTCAGTTTCAATGGCAACAGCAAATTGATAAGCGAATAAATTAAGGTATAAACGAAACTCTTCTAAGGTTCGTTTATTTAAACTGACGAAACGGGACTGAACTAATGGTAAATGCAGCCCTTTAGAATAATAAGAGCGACGTCCAAGAATACTACTGTGATAATAATCCTCTTCATCTAAGGTATGCGAACCAATGCCCATTTCTGTTGGCAAATAAAAATACAGATCAAATACCCGCTGATCACCAGGGCCCATTTGATGACTGAACTTAATTGATAACGCTTCTTCTTGTTTTACTTTAACTTTTGCCACTATATATTTCACACACCTTTTAAAATTGATACTGAACTACTATACCGCAAAGGGAATATTAAGCTAAAAGTTAATTTATTCAATCAAAATTAGTCTGAAGTATTTGCGGATAGTAACTGACAGGACCAGGTGTTATTACTTGGAAGGAATTTTAACGTTGCTTTGGTCAATGTCTGATCTAGGTCAATCACTTGAATCTGCTGAGATACACTAAAACCATCCTTAAAGTCAGGGGTAGTTATGCCATATTCGTTACGTAAATATGGATGTAGTCGACTGTTTTCTTGCCAACTGATAGGTTGTAGTGTTAATTCTAGATGATAAGTAAATGAGCCCATATCAACACGCTTGACCTTACCTAATAGATTAGCAATTTCAGTAACATCTGTTGAGGAATCAAGTTTATAAGTCAATTGAGCTTGATGATGATCAATGTCTAACATTAACCATAAATTGCTTTTATCAACCGTTAATAACGATTCTCCTTGTTGACTAAAATAGCCATCAGCATGGCAATTGAAATACCAAACATTATGGGTATTTGCAATACGATTCAGAACACTAATAGCAATAAATATGATAAGCAGAAAACTTAATACAAAAAAAAGCTTACCGCGTTTTGACCGCAGTAATCGGTGCATTTTAATGTGTATTAATCTAGCCACAAATGTGTACCTTTTGTAGCCATTGTTGGGTGATAAATGGCGTACTCATATCATCGATACTGACTTTAACGCTATTAACTAATGGTGTCGTTTCACTCGCGTCGGTCAATGTGAAACTCATATAATCTTGATTGGCAGACAGAGCAACGTGAATTGAATCCCAGCGAATATTATGACAAAGACGTAATTGCGATGATAAGCAGTCCGCATGTAATATGGCATCTTGCTGATTATTATTGCCAAATACAAATAGCTGAACAATATGCCCATCAGGGGTCAACACTTGACGCAATACATCGGCCTGGGCAAACTCCGGAGGGTTTAGTTTAGAGTAAACAAATAACAATACACCTAATAGAATTACAATAATAAACAGATACTGACCTAAAGATAATAGCCGCTCAGGTAGTTCCAATATTTTGGTACGCTTAGCAGTAGCTGTGGTATATAAAATCACCCCCTGTTCAGGTACATATTCAATAAGATTGGTATGGCGCAGACACATGTAATTGATAATTTTGCTAATAATATCGAGTAGTTCAGCATGGGATAATTGGTGAGGACAGTCGCCTGAAATAGCCACAGTTTCAAGCATAGATAAGGGAACAACTTGACCACGATGTTGGACTAACTGGCTCAAAACCCAATACTCGTGATCATTTAAATGCCACTGAGTTGCCGTGGTCTGATCGACCAACAAACGTCGTGTATTGTCGAACCAACAACATCCTATTTGCATCGCACTGTCTCAGTGTATCGACCGATACAAAAAGTATACTCTCAAAGTGAGAGTTGCATGGTTGTTAAGTCGGCTATCCTGTGGATAATATTGCATATTCGTGAACTAGTTCGCGAATATGGTGATTATTTGCGCAAGGTATAATTGCATGATAATGAATGTAGAAATCGCTAATTTATATCATTGTTGATTCGACCGTATTTGGAATGAGAAAGATTAAAGCAAGGTAAATACAGGCCTAATAAGGAGTGCAGTTAATCAAGCAGGCAATAGTAGAAATGGAGTCATCAATAGCGAACATTTTAAAGATAGAATCAACTCAATCAGTGATGAATAACGGTTGGAGGGATATTTTCAAGCGAGTTAATGCCGCGATTGAATAAGGTTACGGATTAAAAGTGGCTCATCAGCAAGTGTTTCTGGTATACCAGTAAGATAATATTACGGCTAACGGTCCATAAAAAAAGCTGGCAAAGCCAGCTTTCTGTTACTTACACTCAAGTTAACTTAAGGCTATTAACTTAAAATGCGTAAAGTAATGTCATGTTTGTTTCAGTGTCAGTACTTTCTTTGTCATCAAGCGGTTCACTGTTATAACGAACAATAACGGCAAATTTCATCGCTAGAGCACCAACGATATTTGCAGTTAATGACGTTTCAGAACGTGCATCTAATTTACTACCCCAATCGGCAACAAATTTCTGCTGGAACTTAGATGAATCACTGATCTTGGTTTGGAAATCAATCACCGCGTGAGCAACAACGCTGTCGTCGCTATCATAACCTTCTGCTAGTGCTGATTCTTCATCAAGTTGCTGATAAATATAACCAGGACCCGCCTCTGCTTTTAAAGACATTCTGTCGGTGTCAATAAAACGGTGACCATAACCAGCTGAAGTCGTTGAAGTGAAATCGTAACCCGTGAATGGATCAACTTCATAGTTAGTGTTAGCAAACAAATAGCTCACATCATTAATTTGATAGTCGCCTTGCACACCAAGGAAATAACGCTTTGCAGTCACTTCTTCTGTGTCTTCTTTGTATAATCCTTCAAACACATACTCGTTTTCCCAGTCACCTAATTCTTGTTTCAACGCTAGGCGCGCTTTAAACGAAGAAGTATCGGTATTACCTGTGGTTAAAGTCGCACCTAATTCTGCTTCACCAGCAAGAGTGGCATCACCTTCAACAAACTCACTTCCAGCATGTGCTGCAAATGGCATGGTTATTGTAATTGCTGCAGTAAGTAGCAGTTTTTTCATGTCATTTCGTCCTTTATTTACGATTTACAAAATCTAATGGGGGCATGCGCTTAAAATTCCCACGCATACTAACACTTTGATCGCAGAATTGAAAAATAGTCATCCCCTTAAGCGCTAAGCTACAAGGCTCTTAGATTGCCAACGGCCACTGCGCCAACGCCACAACATCGCCAACCCTCTAACCCATTCATCAAGCGCTAAAGCGGCCCAAATGCCCTGCAAACCAAACTCTAAGTGGATCCCGAGATAATAAGCACCAGGCACCGAAATACAACACATTGAGAATAAGCCCATAAAAAATGGGAACTTGGCATCTCCACTAGCTCTTAGTGCATTAATCACCACTAAGTTAAAGGTTCTACCGGGTTCCATAACTAACGTGAGCACAAATAATTGCCCCACAAGGACAATAATGTCCTGTTCATCCGTAAACAGACCGACAAGATTAGGTCCCCATATTGCAACGAATAAAGCCACAATACTGGTCACAATCAAACCCAACTTTAATGCGCGATACATTTGGTGCTCTGCGGCTTTTAATTGCTTAGCCCCCACCATATGGCCAATAATAATTTCGTTACCAATGCCTATCGACAGGCCAAACAATAAGATAAACATACAAATCTGAAAATATAATGACTGCGCCGCTAAGGCCTTATCACCCATTAAGCCAACAAATGAAGTGACTACCATAAATTGCAGCATCCATGAGACGTTTTCACCCGCTGCAGGCAAGCCAATGTGAAACACTTTTTTCAGCATGGCTTTATCTGGACGCAAAATACTCGGAATATGTAATGGTATTTTGGTATAGCGTACAAACAACACCATCATAATGCTCACACCCACTAGTCGCCCGACAACAGTACTAATAGCGACACCTGCTACACCCATTTGTGGCAAACCAAACCAACCATAGAGTAATAATAAGTTGCCGATAAAGGTGATCACATTCATCGATAATGTTACCCACATGGCTTGCTGGGTAAAACCATGAGCACGCATTCCCGCCGCTAAGCACATGGCCATTGCTTCAGGAATTAAACATAAACCGACAATTTGTAAGTACAATTTACCATCGGCCATAAGCTCGGCTGGTAAGTTCATTAAATTCAACATCATGGTTGAGCCGGTTAAAATACCTACCGCTGCGACCAAGCCAACTAAGAAATTGAATCCGATAGATGAATACACCACGGCACTGGCTGCAGTTTTATTATTGGCGCCTAAATACTGGGTAATGACAACACTAGCGCCAATACTAACGAAACTAAATAACGTAATCGCTAGCTCAAACACCATGTTACCTACAGACAACGCCGCCACTCCCTGATACGACACATGACTTATCATAAAGGTATTAATTGCTGCTGTTAAAAAGTGCAAAGCAAAGTCGACGAACAATGGCCAGGTCAATGAAAATAAGGATAAGGGAGTATTTGGCTTAACAAGCATATGAGTAATTCAACTATTAAGATGGCTAACAGAATAAGGTTATATCAGTAAGCGATGATGTTTAGGGGCAATTTTTTGAGGCGAGGATGATGCTCGATAGCGTTTAAAAAAACAACGCTTTTCGTTATTTATTGAAAAAAAATCAGCTCATTCAAAAAATGAGCTGATTTGTTATTCTAGCGTAAACAGGTTTACATGATTTTAGGGTCAAGTTCACCAGATTGATAAGCTTTATACATTGCTTGCAGTGACTTAGGCTTAATTTTAGAGCCCATACCCGCACAACCAAATGCTTCATAACGAGTCGTACAAATGTCAGCCATCGCTTCCATTGATGCTTTCAAGAATTTACGAGGGTCAAACTCTGCAGGATGTTCAGCTAAGAATTTACGCACTGCACCTGTTGACGCTAAACGTAAATCGGTATCAATGTTCACTTTACGCACACCGTGCTTAATACCTTCAACGATTTCTTCTAATGGTACGCCGTAAGTTTCTGGAATTTCACCACCATACTGGTTGATGATTTTCAGCCACTCTTGCGGTACAGAAGATGAACCGTGCATGACTAAATGCGTGTTAGGGATACGCGCATGAATTTCTTTAATACGGTCTATACGTAATACATCACCAGTAGGCTTACGACTAAACTTATAAGCACCATGGCTAGTACCAATCGCAATGGCCAATGCATCAACATGAGTATCGGCAACAAAACGCGCTGCTTCTTCTGGAGTTGTTAGCATTTGGTCCATGCTCAAAATGCCTTCAGCACCCACACCATCTTCTTCGCCTGCTTGGCCAGTTTCTAAACTGCCTAAACAACCAATTTCACCTTCAACTGACACACCACATGCATGAGCAAAAGCCACAGTACGACGAGTCACATCAACGTTGTACTCGTATGACGCTGGTGTTTTACCATCGGCCATTAACGAGCCATCCATCATTACTGATGACATACCTAACTGAATTGAACGCTGACAAATGTCAGGATCAGTACCGTGATCTTGATGAATACATACCGGAATATCCGGATACTGCTCAAGTGCAGCAGCCATTAGATATTTTAAAAATTGTGGGCGAGCATATTTACGCGCACCAGCAGATGCTTGCACAATCACAGGGCTGTCAGTCGCTTCAGCCGCTTGCATAATTGCACGCATTTGTTCAAGGTTGTTCACGTTAAATGCAGGGACGCCATAACCATGCTCAGCAGCATGATCAAGCAGTTGTCGTAGAGAGATAAGAGCCATTTTGTTCTCCATTAATAGGGTGATTACTCACCTAGGTCGCTATCGTTTGGACGGATTTTACACTCTGGCACAACCTACATCCTGTAGGTTATGACAGAGCATTTTTTTATAATAATTATTATTAGGTTTTGCGGTACAAATACTTGATGTGTGATCTAAGCGCCACGCTTTTCAAGCATTGCTACAGCAGGTAATTCTTTACCTTCTAAAAACTCAAGGAAAGCACCACCGCCGGTTGAAATATAAGACACTTTGTCAGCAATATTGTACTTATCAACTGCCGCTAGAGTGTCACCACCACCAGCAATAGAAAACGCTTTAGAATTAGCAATGGCTTGGGCAATTCGCTTAGTGCCTTCGCCGAATTGATCAAACTCAAACACGCCGACTGGGCCATTCCAGACGATGGTTCCAGCTTGTTCAATAATTTTAGCCAGTGCTTCTGCACTGTCTGGGCCGATATCAAAAATCATATCGCTGTCGGTCACGTCCGCAACTGACTTTAATGTTGCGGCTGCAGTTGGGCTAAACTCGCTTGCTACAACAACATCTGTTGGTACTGGAATATCACCACCACGGCTTCTAGCATTTGCCACAAGACGCTTTGCTTCTTCAACTAAATCAGCTTCATACAATGATTTACCGACTTTATAGCCCGCAGCTGCGATAAAGGTATTGGCAATACCGCCACCCACAACAAGTTGGTCAACCTTAGTTGATAGGCTTTCAAGCACGGTTAATTTTGTCGACACTTTAGAACCACCAACTATCGCTACCATTGGACGAGCAGGGTTATCAAGCGCTTTGCCTAATGCATCTAATTCTTGTGATAATAATGGGCCAGCACAGGCAATAGGAGCATAAACACCCACACCATGAGTAGATGCCTGAGCACGATGAGCCGTACCAAATGCATCCATTACATAAACATCACATAATGCAGCCATCTTTTTAGACAGTGCTTCATCGTTTTTACCTTCGCCAACATTAAAGCGAACGTTTTCAAATACGACGACTTCGCCAACATTCACATCAACGCCATCAAGATAATCACTCACTAAGCGCACTGGGCAATCTAACGCTTTAGCTAAATAATCGACTACCGGCTGCATTGAATATTCAGCGTTAAACTCGCCTTCTGTTGGACGGCCTAAATGAGACATCACCATTACGGCGGCGCCTTTTTTCAATGCGAGTTGAATTGTTGGTAATGATGCACGTAAACGAGCATCACTTGTTACAACACCGTCGCTGACAGGTACGTTTAAATCTTCACGAATAAGCACGCGCTTATTTTGTAGATCTAAATCTGTCATGTTAATAATTGCCATAATTAGCAGTTCCTTTTTAAGTTAATACAAAGTCTTGCTGCGCAACGGGCTTAACCCATTGCGACATAATCTATTGATATTACCGATCTAACTTTGCTTGAATCATCGCTAAGCTAGTATCAAGCATACGGTTGGCAAAACCCCATTCGTTGTCGCACCATAATAATAATTTGACCAAGTGGCCGGCACTGACACGCGTTTGGGTTCCGTCTACAATACTCGAACGTGGATCGTGGTTAAAATCACACGATACCAGAGGCTCGTCAGTATAACCTAAAATACCATTAAAACTGCCGTTTGACGCACGTTGCAGCACACTGTTAATTTGCTCAATATTGACTTTTTTCTCTAACGTGACTGACAGGTCGATCGCGGTCACATTTATGGTTGGCACTCGAACAGAAATCGCCTCAAACTTGTCTTTCATGTGCGGCAAAATACGCTCAATGCCTCGCGCTAATTTTGTGTCTACCGGAATAATAGATTGGCCCGCGGCGCGAGTTCGGCGTAAATCATCATGATAAGCATCGATCACTTGTTGATCGTTCATCGCCGAGTGAATGGTGGTAATGGCGCCACTCTTAACTTCAAAATGCTTATCCAATACGTCGATAACCGGGACAATACAATTGGTAGTGCAAGATGCATTAGAAATAACGGTATGTTCTGCGCGCAACAAATCATGATTCACACCATATACAATGGTCTCATCAACATCTGCTGAAGAAGGATGGCTAATCAGCACTTGCTTAGCACCTGCATGAATGTGTGCTTCGCAAGCTTGACGATCAATTAAGCTGCCGGTGGCCTCATAAACAATATCGATATCAAGCTCTGCCCAAGGCAATAAATTAGCATCAGGTTGATTGAGTAACAAAATGCTGTCATCGCCGATAAGCAACTGATCACCATTTAGCTTAACGGTATGCTTGAAACGACCATGAGTCGTGTCGTATTGGGTTAAATGACAAATGGCTTCTGGCTTTGCCAACTCATTGATCGCCACAATTTGGATTTGTTGACGTTTTCCAGATTCGTACAATGCACGAAGTATTGAGCGGCCAATCCGGCCATAACCATTAATTGCAACTCGAATCATTTAGGGTCCAGAGTAATTAACCGAAGCACTTGTTATTTAATCAATTA
>NZ_PJAP01000237.1:0-9493 GCF_002836795.1 Shewanella sp. 11B5
AAGGTAAAAATCTTCAACGTCTGCACCGTAGCCGCAATAAACAAGGCGATAGAAACCATAATGCTGGTCCATTGCGCTTATATTTAACCGATGGCGAAGGCCAAGTATTAAATACCAAACGAGTATCGCGAGGATTTAGACGCTTTCAACTCATGGCAGAAGAAGCAGACCATCCGATCAGCCATCAATTTAGAGATGAACTTATTTTCGGCCCCTATTCTTTTGTGGTCAATGGCAAGCCGTATCAATTATTTGGCCGCTTCCCCGATAATCATCCACGGCCGTGGTTCTTTTTCTTTGCCGACAATAAATTACTTACTGCAGGCTTAGCCATTTTACTGTCTGGCTTATTATGCGGTTTGCTCGCATGGTATTTGGGTAAACCATTACGTTCACTAAAGCACAGTGCCAATGCCCTCGCTAGAGGTGATTTATCTAGCAGAGTCGATGCCGCTACCGCAAATCGTCGTGATGAAATGGGCCAATTGGCACAGGCTTTTAATGGAATGGCCGATGCAGTGCAAGCCATGATTAACAACCAGCAACGATTAATGGGCGATATTTCTCATGAACTGCGCACACCACTCACTAGGCTGCAATTAGCCTTAGCTTTAGGCCGTAAAAAAGGGCAGCAAAGTGAAGAGCTAGAACGTATCGGCTATGAAGCCTTACAACTTGAAGCGCTAATAAGCGAGTTACTCACTCTATCTCGGGTAAGCTTAGCCAGCCATGAAAATAAAGTCGTACTCGAATTAGCAGAATCTTTAAGCCAAGTGTTAGATGACGCCGAATTTGAAGCCGAGCAGCAAGGCAAACTATTACAAATTGATATACCAGAGGCACTGCAATTGCCTCTTCACCCAAAGACACTCTCGCGCGCCATAGAAAATCTGCTGCGTAATGCAATTTGCTATGCCAATAGCCAGATAACCATTAGTGCAGCCCAAGTTGGCAAACACATATTAATTACAGTGGAAGACGACGGTCCAGGTATAGATCCAAAAGAGCTCGAAGCTATTTTTAAACCTTTCTATCGCCCCGATACAGCCAGAGACAGGCAAAGTGGTGGGTGGGGTTTAGGGTTGGCTATAACTCAAGCTGCTATTACGTTACATCAAGGCAGTATTGTGGCAGAAAACCTTATCGGCCCAACAGGAAAGCGCGAAGGCCTTAAGCTCAGTATCAGTTTACCGGTTAGCTAGTCGATATAAAAAATAAACTTCAACCACTTATATTCTAATCGGCCTTAATAATGGCATTAACTAATATTCCCTGCACACGCAGGGAATAAGCACGTATCAATAATAGCTAGCTCGCCTTCATAGACGACACAGCTGAATTAACCCTGTAATCAATAGCATGTCATTGCTAGGTAAAAATTACCCCTAACTTGGCAACATTTTCCGATTGATGCAAGCGGCCTGAGCCGCTTCACCATTAGGCATAATCATCTTTGCAGATACTAGCGCTTAGCAATCACCCATACCGCGTGCACTATCCCTGGAATGTAGCCTAGCAAGGTTAAAATTATATTTAATAATAAGGTCTTACTTAGGCCTACTTGTAGAAAAACCCCAAGTGGTGGCAGTAAGATTGCGATTAAAATACGTAATAAATCCATGATATTCTCCATTTTGAATGTGCTGAGGTTAACAGTTGCCTCAACGTATATTAGCTGACTTGCATTTATTGTCATAAAGAACAAAGCAATTATCTGACCACTATTTCAAGTGTTGCTATTATTCCCCTCAATGAACATCGTTTTTAAGCAACTACATAACCTCATATACTGACTTATTAGTATGTATTTAGAAGTGAAAAAAAGCCCTTTTTGCATACTCTAAAAACATTAGCGGATAACGCTCACAACCTTTGGTGCCTGTGAAGATTGTTTGCTAATATTGAGTAATGACAGGCTAGTACCTTGCGGATAATCTTATGATTTGTCGATTTTTGTTAAACAACTTTCCTCGCAGCAACAAGCGATCATCCTCAAGGTTAAATCGATGGATTCTACTATGGAGTTTAGTTATTGCTGTTGTTTGCCTTACCAGCTTTGTGCCTACTGATGCCCAGGCTGCGCCCTCGTCTGATACTGTGAAACAACTCATACAGATTAACGACCCAAGCAGCGTCATAGACATTGAAATACAAGGCTCTGTCGTCAATCTAAACGGCTCTGCCACGGAGCAAGCGAGTAAAGAGCGCATACTGCAAACCATAGCCGCTTTACCTGATGTGACTCAGGTTGTGGATAATATTCACTTGCAACCTATTGAGCCCTTATCTTTAGCTCCCCTGCAACAGGATGCTGAGCAATTTTGGGACAAAGCCTTACTCTATTTACCGCGCTTGGCTTTAGGGCTGTCGATATTCTTGCTGCTATTTTGGCTTTCTCATCCTTTAGCACGCTTATTGATTAGTCCCTTAGCTTGGGTAACAAAAAGCGAGTTGATTCGATTAGTGATGCAGCGCAGCATCAGTGTATTGATCATCTTATTGGGACTATATATATTTTTGCGCCTCGCTGGCCTAACGCAGTTTGCAGTCGCGATTATTAGCAGCACTGGTGTAATCGGTCTGATTTTAGGTTTTGCCTTTAAAGACATCGCCGAAAACTTTATTTCCAGCTTACTACTCAGTGTGCAGCGTCCGTTCAAATTAGGTGATGTAATATCCGTTGAAGGGAATTTGGGGGTGGTAAAGCAAGTCACTGCAAGGGCTACCACGTTAGTCGACTATGACGGAAATCATATCCAAATCCCCAATGCCACTATCTATAAAAACGTGATTAAAAATCTTACCGCCAACCCGAGAATGCGTGGCCACTTTGTCATTGGCATTGGTTACGATGCAAGTATCCGGAAGGCTCAGGATATCGCTATGGAGATTATGAGCGATCATCACGGCGTACTCGCAGATCCAGAGCCACAGGTGCTGATAAAAAACCTTGGTCCATCGACGATTAATCTGCAAGTGTATTTTTGGGTCAATGCTGAAACTCACAGTGTTCCAAAAGTGGCTTCAATTTTAATGCGCTTGCTGGTGCGCGCTTATGAAGCAAATCAAATTAGCTTGCCGGACGATGCCCGCGAACGTATTTTCCCTCAAGGGATACAATTAGTCACCAACGGACATCAGCAAAGTGAAACACCTCTGAATACGATACAGAGCACTGAGCACAACAGCAACAAAGCCCAAGAGTCCTTAGAAGATGCCCATAATGAGACTAGCGATGACATCAGCAGCGATACCGATGATATACGTCAACAAGCGGCACAATCACGAGATCCTGAAAGTGGCGCCAATATTATCTAAGCTCTTATGTTGGTAGAGGAATAAGCATGGAATTTTATTTCTCGATATGCGCACTATAGCGCGAAGGCATCAATAAAATAGCCAGTATTTTATGAGGCTGTTATTGCCTATGTGTCAGCGCCCAACCAGCAATTATCATCAGGGCTGTATCGCTCACTTTGATAACGTCAGCGTTTATAACGCCTCGCAGTCAAACCTTGCTTAGGGTATAATTTGCCACTCTTTTTATGTTTCGTACCTAAGGTTGCCATGTTTCATATTGCCCTTTATGAACCCGAAATCGCTCCAAATACCGGAAACATCATTCGTCTATGTGCCAACAATGGCTCGCAGTTACATTTGATTGAGCCGTTAGGTTTTGATCTCGAAGAAAAGAAATTACGTCGCGCGGGACTCGATTATTCGGATCTGACCAGTGTGACTCGCCATAAAAACTATGCCGCTTTTTTAGAGGCCATGGCAGGAAAGCGTATTATTGCCTGCACCACTAAAGGTAGCCGTCCTCATACCCAAATTGCTTTCCAAGAAAATGATGTATTGTTATTTGGCCCCGAAACCCGCGGATTACCAATGGATATTATTGATGCGACGCCACTGGCACAGCGCTTACGTATCCCTATGACCGCCAATAGCCGTAGCTTAAACTTATCCAATTCAGTTGCCATTATTAGTTATGAAGCATGGCGTCAGCTGGGTTTTGCAGGCGCTGAGTAATGAAAAAAACGTTATCACCTGAAACCCAACAAGATGCTTTAGCCATTGCCAAAGCAACCCAAAAACCTGGGCAAGTTAAAGAACAAACCAAGCTGATTGCTGCAGGCGTTGAAAAGGGGATTGCTGAATACAAAAAACGTGAGAAGGCTAAGGCTCGAGAACGAGATAAAGCCCGTAAACAGCAGCAAAAAGCTAAAAGCGCGACAAGCTCAAATGATGACGATTCCGATGCGTCTTACATTGAAACAGAGAGTCAATTTAACTCTTTAACATGGTCGTTACTGGGATTACTTATCTTAAGTTGGGCATTGTTTGCCGCTTATTTGTTTTATCGATAAGCCCTGTGAGTGTTGAGATACACTCACGTTATTCTGTCGGCAGAGTATTATTTGCCGATGGTTTAAGCAGACTAATGGCTCTAATGACTTGATACTGCTCACTGTCGTCATCCAAATAGTGCGCGCTTTGCTGCCATTGCCATCCTGCTGTTGACGGTTTGGTATCACTCATCATGGGATCGAACTGCAATTGTACTAAGGCCGGACGTTGATTAATGTCCCCTTTGCCTAAAAATGAGTAACTGCCCGCTTGCTCATAAAGCGTTAACTGTTGCGATATATCATCGGTAATCCCATTAGCATACACCAATAAAATATGATCTTGTTGTTGCCTAAACCACCAAGTTTCACTGTTCGAAAAGCGACTACCACGGCTAACACTAATGTATAAATTACGTTTATCTGCCGAGCACATCACCGAAGTGCTTACCTGCTTCGGCGCAACATTCGGATTGGCAGCACTGCCCTGCCACTCACCCGCTAGTTGACCACAAAATGAATCCAAGGTTACTTTCGCAGCGTAAGATGACGGTGAATGTGTCAGTAACAACATCGCCGTTAGCAGTAATATAAATCGGCATGTATGTATCATTAACCATCCTCTTATCAAAATAGCGTTTAACACTTAACAGATCACAAGCTCAACATAGCCAATGTTGCCTGCACCAGCCCTAGAAACCGAATAGAATCACTCAGTGACACCATGATATCTAGCCATAAAAAATGGCCCACTTATGTGAGCCATCATACGATACTACAGTGCAATTAACAGACTAAGTCATTAACTGACTAAATCATTAACTGAATAAGTCATTAACTGAATAAGTCATTAACCCACTAATAACTACTGACCAAAACCCGTCGCAGTGATATCAACTTTAGTCACTTCACCGTATTGCGCCGCAATATCAGCAATTTTTTCAGCGTTACCAATCAACACAAACTGTAAGTTTTGTTGTGGGAAATATTGCTTAATCAAACGCTGAGTTTCTGCGAGGGTAAGTCCATCCACTTTAGCTTGAAATTGATTAATAAAATCATCATTAAAGCCATACAGATACATGTCAGACAATAAACCAGCTAATTGCCCACTAGTTTCATACTTAGGTGGGAACTGGCCTTTAACATAAGCTTTGGCAGAATCTAAAGTGGTTTGATCAATGCCCTTTTCCCATAAACGAGCATAGGTTTTTAAGGCTAAATCAATGGCTTCTTTAGTTGTCGATGACTTAGTAAAAGTACTGATTTGGAATACCCCAGATTGAGCATAAGGGCTAAAACCAGAACGGGCACCGTAAGTTAATCCGGCATTGACGCGTAATTCATCATTTAACCATGAAGTAAAACGACCGCCTAAAATGGTGTTCACTACGGTTAACCCAACATAGTCTGGATTATCGTAACGGATCCCCACGCCACCAATTAAAAAGGTGGTTTCGATTGCGTCTGGCTTGTCGACCAACAGTACATGAGGTTGGGTTAATGTTGGTAAATGTTGGCTTAAATCTGGCTGAACCACGGTTTCAGTGGTCTGCCAATCGCCAAAGGCTTTATTCAGTTTAGCGGTCATGTCGGCAACATCAAAATCGCCCACCACGTTAATGGTCATGTTGCTTGGTTGATAGTAGCCTTTATGAAAAGCGCGTAACTCCTCAACAGAAAGTTTAGCTATGGTGTCACTATTGCCTGATACCGGATTGGCATAAGGATGATCACCAAAGACTAACTTATTGAAGTAGCGACCAATCACTGCTCGAGGACTTTCTTTTTGCTGTGATAAACCAACAATTTCACGCTGTTTTAGTTTATCAAATTCAGCGCTATCAAAGTCTGGTTGGCGCAATACGTGGCTAAAAATGTCGAGCACGGTATCAACATCTTTGCTCATCATATTGGCACGAATATAACTGCCTTCTAAATCAGCGTTGGTGTCTATGCTGGCACCCATAAAATCTAACTGCTGCTCGATGTCGGCCTTTGATTGACCCGCTGCACCCAACATTAAACTTTGTGAGGTGATGTAAGCCATACCAGAAGTAATATCATTGACTGCACCCGCTCTCACTACGGCATCAATGGTCACTAATGGCACTTCTTTTTGCACCATCAGCTTAACCTTTAAGCCATTGTCTAAGGTAACAGATTGGTAGCTTGGCATAACAAAGCTAGCGGTAACAGGATTGGCTGTATCGGCGGTAGTTTTTTGAGTGGTCGCACAACCACTTATCCCTAAGCTACAGGCCAATGCGATTGCTGATAATGATATTTTAATGCGTGTGTGAGTTACGGTTTTCATTTGTCTGACTCCTCAGTAGCAGCGAGCACACCGACAGTTCGATTCGCTTTGATTAAATAGGTTTGCGCCACACGTTGAATATCAGCAGGAGTGACCTTGTTATAGGCTTCTGGGGCGTTAAACAGTTTTGCATAGTCGCCAAAATACAGCTCGTATGTACCTAAAGTATTGGCTTTACCATTAATGGTTTCCATGGTGCGGTAAAAGTCCATTAACTTGATATTTTTAACTTTTTCAAGTTCTTGCTGAGTCACGCCGTTGTTGGCAATAAGATCAATCTGCTCAATAAGGGCTTTTTCTAAAGTCTCGGCGCTGACTCCCGCATTCGCTACACCCAAAATATAGAATAAGTTAGGGTCGAACGACATTGGCATATACGTGTCTGCAGCCACGGCCAATTGCTTATCAACTAAGGCCTGATAAAAGCGTGAGCTATTGCCTTCACTTAACATCGACGTTAATAAATCCAATGCATAGTAATCGGCATGACTAGTTGCAGGTACATGATAAGCCAACATAATGTTTGGCGTGCTTACCGATTCTTTTTTAACAAATACCCGACGTTCACCATTTTGTTGCGGTTCAACTGTACGTACGGCTTTCGGTGGAGCTTGAGCTGGAATTGGTGCAAAATACTGATTAGCCAAGGCTTTCACTTCGGCTAGCTTCACATCACCGGTAATCACCACTAGCGCATTGTTAGGGGCGTAGTAGGTTTTATGGTATTGCTGTAAGTCTGCTAATGTCCAAGCGGCAATGTCCGACTCATAACCAATAACCGACCAGCTATAAGGATGCGCCGCAAAGGCGACACTTTTAAGCGCTTCTTGAATAGTACGCCAGTTGGAGTTTTCAAGCCCTGTGGTGCGCTCTGACTGCACCACGCCGCGCTCACTTTCAACCATTTCAGGGTTGATGTCTAAATTGGCGATGCGGTCTGCTTCTAAATCAAAAATAGTTTCTAGACCATTGGCTGGAAACCAGTCGGTATATACCGTTAAATCTTCACTGGTATAAGCGTTGTTGGCGCCACCAGCAGCTTCCATCGTGCGGTCAAACATTTTAGGGCCAAACTTTTTAGAACCATTAAACATCATGTGTTCAAAAAAGTGCGAAATACCGGTAATACCAGGTACTTCATTGCGCGAACCCACTTTCCAAAAAATGTACATATTGGCATTAGGGATAGAACTATCCTCCAACACCATAATCTTCATGCCATTATCTAAGGTAAAACTATTAATATCTTCAGCTTGTGTCGCTGACACGTTAGGTGCACTCAGTACACCTAACGTCATCAACAACGCCATTATCTTGCGGGTCATATCTCGCTCCTTTTGAGCTATCGTCCAATGGTTTATTAAAATTGGTTTTTAAATAGGGCTATTGTGCCGCGCTTAATGCTGTTAAGGCAATTTGGGTCATGGTTTGCACGCCAACCTTAAGGGCACTTTCATCAACATAAAATGCCGGAGAGTGATTACTGGCGACATTATTGATATCTTGGTCAGCAGGTGTCACGCCCAAGAAAAAGAACATCCCTGGTGTTTCTAATGCGTAATAAGAAAAGTCTTCCGCACCGGGAATCAGTCCTGGCTCAATCAACATATTGTCACCCACTACAGAGGCGATAACCGGGCGCATTTTGCTGACTAATTCTGGGTTGTTAACCGTAACCGGATAACCAGGTTGGATCACGGTTACTGCAGTGGCGCCAACTGTTTTAGCGGCATTAGCTGCCACTTGGGCCAATTTAATTTTAATGTCGGCGCGCATATCTTGATCGAAAGTTCGAATAGTACCAATAAGTTCTACTTCGTCAGGAATAATATTCGATCGAATACCACCATTAATGGCCCCAAAACTCACTACGGCGGGTGCTTTGGTAATATCCACCTGACGACTAATAATGGTTTGTACACTATTAATAATTTGTGCCGAGGCCACGATAGGATCAATACCACTCCAAGGACGTGAGCCATGGGTTTGCTTACCTGTGACCTTAATCGTAAATGAGTCTTCACTCGCCATTGCAGGGCCGGAACGTAGACCAATCATACCTGTAGGCATGCTTGATGTGACATGCATACCAAACACTTGCTCAGGCTTACGTTTAGCAAATAAGCCTTGTTTGAGCATTAACTCCGCACCGCCTTGCTCACCTTCAGGCGCGCCTTCTTCGGCTGGCTGAAAGATAAACATTACATCACCAGCTAGGCTGTCTTTTACTTTTACGAGGTTTTCAGCCACGCCCATCAGCATAGCCACATGGGTATCATGACCGCAGGCGTGCATCACACCAACGGTTTGATTTCGATAAGTGTCCGTCGCTTTAGAGGCAAAAGGTAAATCAACCACTTCGGTAACGGGCAGCGCATCCATATCAGCGCGTAAACCAATTAACGGCCCAGGCTTACCACCTGTTAATATCGCCACCACACCCGTGTGGGCGATACCCGTCTGTACTTCAAGCCCTAAGGATTTAAGGTGTTTTTCAATCACTTTACTGGTGCGAAATTCGCGATTAGATAATTCAGGGTGTTGATGTAAATCGCGGCGCCATGCAATGACTTTGCTTTCAACTTGAGCGGTTAGTTCTGCAGCATTGGGCACGCTAGCCACGGTAGTCGTGCTGTAAACACTGGCGGCAAATACACTTGAAAGCAGTAAAGCAACAGACGTCAGGCGCATGTTCATTCCATTTATTATAATAATTAGTGCAACAAAACTACCTTGAAATGAGAATTTTGTTAAATCTTTTACCGATTTGCTAACAAGTCAATTGTATCTATTTATTAACACCTAACACTCACGACTAAGCTGGCGA
>NZ_PJAP01000916.1:0-3180 GCF_002836795.1 Shewanella sp. 11B5
CCTATGGTGCTCAATGATATTGCGGAAGCAGTAGAAATGCACGAATCGACCATTTCACGAGTCACCACACAAAAATATATGCACACCCCGCGAGGGTTATTTGAACTAAAATACTTCTTCTCTAGCCATGTCAGTACTGACGATGGCGGAGAGTGCTCATCTACAGCCATTCGTGCTTTTATCAAAAAGCTGGTTGCAGCAGAAAACCAGAAAAAACCACTGAGCGACAGTAAAATGGCTCAGCTTCTGGCAGAACAGGGCATAAACGTTGCGCGTCGTACGATTGCAAAATACCGTGAAGCAATGATGATCCCGCCCTCAAACCAACGTAAGAGTTTATAATCTACTAGGCAATGGAGGATTTTTTATGCAAATAAGTCTGACTGGACATCATGTCGAAATCACAGAATCTTTACGTGAATACATCCAAGGTAAATTTTCAAAGCTTGAACGGCACTTCGATCAGATCCATAATGTACACGTTGTGCTCAATGTAGAAAAATTACAACAAAAAGCAGAAGCTAAAATCAACGTTAATGGCGCAGAGATTTTTGCAATGTCAGAAAATACTGATATGTATGCTGCAATAGACGCCCTGATCGATAAACTCGACCGTCAGGTAATTAAACACAAAGAGAAGAATACAAAACACTAACGATGGAACTTTGTACCATTCTGCAGCCGGAATGCACTACCTGTGCCACACCGGGCAGTAAGAAAAAAGTACTGGAACTCATCAGCAATTTAGTCGCTGCCCAGTACCCAACCCTGTCTTCGCAAGAGGTTTTTGAAAGCCTGTTAGCGAGAGAGAAAATGGGTAGCACAGGTATAGGAAATGGCATTGCGATACCTCATGGTCGATTAACGACCATCGATCACCCTATCGCGATATTTATTAAATGTGAAGAAGCCATTGCCTTTGATGCAATAGATAAGCAGCCCGTGGATCTTTTATTTGCTTTGTTAGTACCTGCCGACCAGTGCCAACAACATTTAGGCACGTTATCAAGCATGGCCCAAAAGTTAAGCGATAAGCAAATATTGAAACAGCTTCGCAAAACTCACGACGCAACAGAACTTTATCAGGTTATTACTGCATGAAACTTGTCATAGTATCGGGACGTTCAGGCTCAGGAAAATCCGTTGCCCTGAGAGTATTAGAAGACCTAGGATATTATTGTGTTGATAATTTGCCTTTACCACTTATTGGCACATTATTAGCCCAGCTTAAGGGCAGCAATGATTTGGTTGCGATTAGTGTTGATGTTCGTAACATTGCAGAACAAGGTAAAGTGCTTCAAGACCAATTGGCACTACTTGAGAATGACACTGAAATTATCAGCTTCTTTTTAAATTCCAATGACAAAGTATTGCTTAAACGTTACAGCGAAACACGTCGATTACACCCATTATCTAAAAATCATATTTCACTGCAAGAAGCGATCAAATTAGAAGGCCGTTTACTCGAGCCGATCGCAAAAATTGTTGATCACTACATCGACACTTCTGCACTCAATATCTACGAATTAAGCGACCAAGTTAGGCAAATATTATTAGGCAGTGTTGATAAAGAGTTAGTGATTAACTTTGAATCTTTTGGTTTTAAACACGGAATGCCGACAGAAGCTGACTTTATGTTTGATGTACGCTTTTTACCTAACCCCCACTGGGAAATTGAGCTGCGTCCATTTACGGGTTTAGACGAACCCGTACAAGAGTTTTTAGGGCGTCAGCCATTAGTGAATAAGTTTATTTGGCAAATTGAAAATCTATTTGAAACTTGGATGCCACATCTAGAACGTAACAATCGCAGTTACCTTACCATCGCGATTGGTTGTACTGGTGGTCAGCACCGTTCGGTATATATTGCAGATCAATTAGCAAAACGGTTTAGACAAGGTAGTAAACACACGGTTAATGCTCGTCACAGAGAGTTAAATATCAGTGATACTAATAACTAAGTGAGCATAGGATCGCGTCAATGATCAAACTTGAACGCCAAGTGACCATTTCAAATAAATTGGGATTACATGCCCGTGCAGCAACAAAACTCGCAGTATTAGCTGCAGATTTTGATGCTAACATCACCTTAACTCAAGGTGAAAAAAATGCCAGCGCTGCAAGTGTGCTGGGGTTATTAATGCTTGAAAGTGGTATTGGTAAAATGATTACTGTTACTGCTCAAGGCCCTGATGCTGAAGTGGCATTAAACGCAGTGTGTGATCTCATTAATGCTAAATTTGATGAATCTTGTTAATTTTTAATCGAATTAAATTTATAAATAGCCTGTAATTTGTGAATAGCTGCAGTTACTCATGTTTTAAATAACCGTTATCCTTATTGCATGCGGTCTCTATATGGCTAGGCCATACTAACCAAACTGTCACGACATTGATGATCACCAATAGACATCAGTCCCTCAAAAATATTAGCCCTTAGGTTTATCTCATGCAGTTGATGCCAATCTCATTAGTATCATTCCATTCTGCAGGAGTTTAGCGTTTAACATGATAAAGACAGAGCCGCTTCTAGCAACGGATCCAGTGTAATTCTGCTTCCGTGAAGTGGTACGTCTATAGTATGTAAAGCAGCATTGGCTGCTGCAGAATTTCACCGCAGAAGTATTTAAGTATTCTCTTTCTGCATTTCATCGTCTTACGTAAAGACAGCTATTTCTGCATTTATACGCCTTGAACTGTACAACCTGAGAAACCCAGAATAATTACATACTGAATAATATAAGTATGACGAATAGGAAGTAGATATATGGGTAAAGAGTACCTAGACAATGAGATAACAGAGCAACGTCTCAATCAACTGGTTCAAGCGCTAGACAGCGGCCTGTTTGTTCACGCCCGTAACATGCTACATACCATGTCACCTAACGATGTCGCCCTTATTCTCGAATCATCACCGCCCAAAAATCGTCAGGTGCTATGGCAACTTATTGATCAACAATATGCTGGTGAAATTCTTGATGAGTTAGGCGAAGAACTTAAAGACTCCCTAATTAGCAGCATGACCCCAGAGAAGCTTGCCCAGGCCACAATAGGCATGGATACAGATGATCTCGCCTATATTCTTCGTAGTTTACCCGATGATGTTTACAAGAAAGTACTCAAATCAATGCGAAGCCAAGACAGAGATAGAGTAGAGCAAGCATTGCGTTACCCGGATGAT
>NZ_PJAP01000917.1:0-3176 GCF_002836795.1 Shewanella sp. 11B5
AATATCATATCTTGAAGATCTGGTTGGGACATCACATCTTACCTTTGGTAAGTTAGTGCCAGATCACTAAGGTATTCACCTAAAGAGTATCGTTGTCCCTAAGCATTAAGGAGTGGTAATCGTTGGTCTCCTTAAAGACGTTCATTTAGTTGTGCTAATAGTCAGGTTGATAAGGGAGTAGTGGGTAGTAATGTAAGCAGCAGCTTTTCATTTTTACTATTTTCACTGCAAAAAATAAAAATACATTAATATTATGCAGTTAAGTGTTTAATTCGGAGTTCCAATGAATAAAAAAACTTCAACCACAATTCAGTTGCTGGCCCCTTTTACGGGGGTGTGCTGTCCACTGAGTCAGGTTCCTGATGCCGCATTTTCCCAAAAGATGGTGGGTGATGGATTAGCGATAGACCCTACTGAAAACATTCTTCACGCTCCATGTGACGCCACCGTTACTCAAATACATCCTTCTAAGCATGCCGTGACTTTATTAACGGCGACAGGCATCGAAATCCTGCTTCATATAGGTGTAGATACCGTTAAGTTGAAAGGCGAAGGATTTACGGCATTAGTGAAAGTGGGTGATGCAGTAAAAGCTAAAACGCCACTGATTGAGCTGGATTTAGATAAAGTGGGCTGCGGTGTAAAAAGTTTGCGTACCGTCATACTGCTCACGGATATGAGCAGAATTATTACGTTAACACCAACGACTGAACAATTTGTCAACGCGGGCGATCTGTTATTTAGTGCAGAGGTATCAGCGGCAACTCGTGCTGTAATAAAGTCAGATGACATGGTTAGCTCTGCGCCAATAGTGGTTATTAATCCAACCGGTATTCATGCTCGGCCTGCTGCTGCCATTGTCACTGCGATTAAAGCATTTGACTGTGACGTGATGATTGATAAAGCAGGCAAGCAAGCAAATGCTCGTAGTGTGGTTGGTCTTATGGGGTTAGACATCGCTTTTGGTGAGCAGATTGTAATTCTCGCTAAAGGTAAAGATCAGCAAGCAGCAATAGCAGCATTATCAGAGGCGATAAGCACAGGTTTAGGTGAAGAGGGCGCCGATGCTTCACTTGTGACTAAGAATGTTGAAAGCGACTTCGATCCTTTTTCCGAACCATCACTACTACTACAAACGAGCCAAGATCCACGTCAGCTTATTGGTGTGGAAGCATCTCCCGGTCAAGTTAAAGGGCGTTTATATGTGATTAAAGCTGAAGTGCCTAAGTTTGACACTTTTGCCGACGATGCGCAGATTGAACAGCAAACTTTAGACGATGCAATGAAGGTGGCTAATCAAACCTTAGTCGAACTGGTTGAAGAGCTGCATAACAAGGATATGGGGCAAAAAGCCGATATTTTTGTGGCCCACCAAGAGCTAATGTCAGACCCTGATTTGTACGATGACTGTATTATTGAATTACAGCAAGGTAAGTCGGCTCCTTATGCCTGGAGTAAGAGTATTTGTCGCCAAGCGGACAAACTTGCTGGATTGGACAACCCATTACTCGCAGGACGAGCAACAGACCTTATCGACGTTGGTAATCGAGTTTCACGTATTATGGCGGGATTGTCTCAAGATACTATTCCGGCTGAACTCCCTGAAAATACCATTTTAGTCGCCAAAGATTTAACCCCTTCAGATACTGCCAAACTAAACCCCGCATTTGTTAAAGGCATTTGCACCACTTTAGGAGGGGCGTCGAGCCACAGTGCTATTTTAGCTAGAGCAATGGGTATTGCTGCTATGGCTGGTGTTGAAGCTAAGATCATGACCTTGCACGGTACTGAGGTGTTACTCGATACTGCAAAAGGTTATCTATTATTGTCGCCAACTGAAGCTGAAATGGCGCAACTTGATGTGATTAAAAATGCCGCTGAGCAGCAGAAAACCTTGGCTTTCGCGCACAAAGATGAGACAGCCGTTACCTTAGATGGAGTGCGATTTGAAATTGCCGGCAATATAGCTAAAGTCAGTGATGCCCAGAAATTAGTTGAAATGGGAGGCGAAGCGGTTGGTTTATTGCGTTCAGAATTCCTTTATCAAGAACAATCAGTTGCACCTTCTGAGGATGATCAGGAACAAGTCTATCGTGCGGTACTGCAAACGTTAGGACAGCGTCCTTTAGTTGTACGTACGTTAGATGTAGGAGGAGATAAGCCGTTAGCCTATTTACCTTTGCCTAAAGAAGATAATCCATTCCTCGGTGAACGTGGTATCCGTGTTGGTTTAGATAAGCCTGCAGTATTACGACAACAAGTTCGCGCACTATTGAAAGCGGCTGATGCAGGAAACTTACGCATTATGTTCCCTATGGTAGCGTCTTTGTTTGAGCTTAAGTTGGCCAAAAAAGTCGTTAAAGAAGAAGCCGAAAAACTGGCTATCGATATTAGTGGGATCCAAATTGGCATCATGATTGAAGTGCCATCGGCTGCCGTAATGGCAGATGTGTTGGCCGAACATGTCGACTTTTTCTCCATTGGTACTAATGATTTGACTCAATATACCTTAGCGATTGATCGTGGACACCCTAAGTTAGCCGCCATTGCTGATGGATTGCATCCTGCTGTATTACGCCTGATCGATATGACGGTTAAGGCCGCGCATGCCAAAGGTAAATGGGCTGGCATTTGTGGTGGATTGGCCGGCGAAAAAGATGCTGTGCCAATTTTGGTCGGCTTAGGTATTGATGAACTGTCTGTGAGTGTGCCTTCAATTCCAGAAGTGAAGCATCAAGTGCGCCATTTAAATCAGCAAGCGTGTCAGCTTATCGCTGCTAAAGCGATGAGCTGTGCAGATGCCAAAGATGTTCGAGCATTAATGCGAGATCCTAATACGTTACTTGCCGTTAAAGGCGATATTGAAAAACGTTGATCACTTGGTAATCTATTAAAATTTCTAAGGTTGTATTATGACATCTAAAACAATAACAGCAGCTAAACCGAAGAAGGCTATGATGAGTGGCGCATTTTCGGTTTTACAAAAAGTGGGCAAATCGGTCATGTTGCCGGTTTCCGTATTACCCGTAGCGGGTATCTTATTAGGCGTTGGGAGCGCGGGTTTTAGTGTGCTCCCCGATATCGTCAATGTGTTAATGGTACAAGCGGGCGAAGCCATTTTTAGCAATATGGGATTGCTATTCGCGATAGGTATCGCGTTAGGATTTGCTAAAAAT
>NZ_PJAP01000918.1:0-3167 GCF_002836795.1 Shewanella sp. 11B5
GGTCGTCCGGCTGGTTCGATTACTGCAGCGTGTTTCTTGTCTCGTTTTACTAAGAAGTATAACTGGGCACATTTAGATGTCGCAGGTACGGCTTGGAACAGTGGTGCAAACAAAGGTTCTACCGGTCGTCCGGTACCGATTTTAAGCCAGTTCTTAATTAATCGTGCTGGTGTTGAAATCAGCGAATAAGTATTAACTTTGACGCATATTAAAGGGTAAAGCTTAAGGCTTTACCCTTTTTTTATCGTCGAAGACGTCAATACGTTAGCCTGTAAAGTACCCTCTCAAAACCATCAGAACTAGGCTAACCATTGACGATGTAATTGCTCTTCATCACCTAAATAGTCCAATACCCAAGCCAATGCGGGTGACATTTGATCATCATTCCACGCCAAACAACATGGGCTAGGTTGTTTCACTCTGTGGAGCGTTTTACAGACTAACTTTCCAGATTCAATCAACGGTCGAGCCAGATGTTCAGGCATATAGCCAACCCCCAAGCCTTCGACAAAACAGTTAATAGCACTGTGCCAATCGGGCACAACTAATCGTCGTTGACTGTTTAGCATCCACGTAATCCGCTTTGGAATATCACGAGAGGTATCTTCAAGACAAATAGACGGAAAAACACGTAACTCATCATCGCTCAGTGGACGCATAATATTTGCCAATGGATGATCAGAGCTGACCACAAACAGCCAATCAATATTGCCCATATTAGTGAATTTAAATGCCCCACCGACTGGATTTGCGGTTGTCGCACCAATGGCAATATCACTTCTTCCGGTAGCAAGCGCTTCCCATACACCATTAAACACTTCAATCCTGATAATTAGCTCAACATCTTGAAACTGTCGATAAAAATCAGCAATCAACGCATGAACGCTATCCGTTCTCGAAATATTATCCAATGCAATAGAGAGGATAGGCTTCCAACCATTGGCCACTCGTTGAGTGTCGCGTTTCATTAACTCCATATCGTTAAGAAACTGGCGCGCTTTTACGGCGAAATGCTTTCCTGCTGGGGTTAGGCTGACACTGCGATGATGGCGAATAAATAACTCGACTCCCAGTTCAGTTTCAATTTGTTTGACTGAATAACTTATAGCAGACGGTACTTTATGCAATTTTTTCGCGGCTGCAGTAAAGCTACCTGTTTGGGCGACAACGTCTATTAGCTCAAAAATTTGCTGTGAAAGCATATCAATTTAACTCGCTAGAAAATGTACATTAACAGCACAAGATGAATAACACATCCAAGGTTTGATATTGAACTGAAACCTTCCATGCCTGTAATTACATCATGGTATCAATATTTTTGATAGCAGCCGTCAAAAATAAACGTTTCCAGCTAATTTAGCAAACCATTAAGCTAGCGGCCTTTATTGAACTGACGAAAATAGATATGCCTAATTTGAACAATAACAATATATTAATCAACAAAAAACAAACAAATATAACATTCTATTTGTTTCTGTTTTATTTAGCCTTACTGAGTATGTTAGGTTTTGTAGCTACCGACATGTACCTGCCATCATTCAAATCTATTGAAGGGACTTTTAATGCAAACACTTCAGAAGTGGCCATATCGTTAACCAGCTTTTTAGCTGGCCTCGCTATCGGACAGTTATTGTATGGGCCATTAGTACATAAAATAGGTAAGCGAAACTCACTGTTTGTTGGTTTAAGCCTGTTTATGCTGGCAAGTGCATTGATTGCGAACAGTGACAGTATTCTGATGATGAATATTGCTCGTTTCTTCCAAGCGATTGGTGCTTGCAGTGCAGCCGTTATTTGGCAAGCGATTGTGATTGAGCAATACCCAGCCGATAAAGCTCAAAATATTTTCTCTAATATTATGCCTTTAGTGGCATTGTCTCCGGCATTAGCGCCCATTGCTGGCGCAATGATACTGAATAGTTTTGGCTGGCGCGCGGTGTTTATTAGCTTATGTATCATTGCAGTATTACTCATTGCCATGACGTATTTTTTTGTGCCTAAAGAACAAGTGAGCGTTCACAAAAGCAAAACTCATATCCGCTATAAACAACTGCTTTCCAATACGCGATATTTAGGCAATGTGGTTATTTTTGGTGCGTGTTCAGGCGCTTTTTTTGCTTACTTAACGTTGTGGCCTGCTGTCATGGAACAGTATGGTTACGCCGCGACAGAAATTGGCTTAAGTTTTATTCCCCAAACCATCATGTTTATTGTTGGTGGCTACTCAAGTAAATTACTGATCCGCAAATTTGGCACCAAAATCAGCCTAAACTGTTTACTGATATTGTTTGGTTTATGTGTTGCTGCCATTTTTACCTCCAGTGTGATCCTCAATACTGAAACAATATTGCCACTGCTCATTGCATTCTCTTTGCTAGCAGGAAGCAATGGCGCGATTTATCCTATTGTGGTCAATAATGCTCTGCAAGAGTTCAGCAATAACGCGGCCAAAGCTGCAGGACTACAAAATTTTTTGCAGATTACTATCTCTTTTGGGGCATCAAGTCTGGTGGCCATTTGGGCAAGTGCGGGTGATAACGCCATTGGTTGGGGAATACTGGCCTGTTCAGTATTGGTTGCCGTTGGCCACGTGATAAAAAGTCATGATTCTTGGGCACAAATAAATCAGTATTTTACTTTTCCTGATCCAGCAAGGTTATCTAAAGCCTTCACTAAACATGATCAATAATGGTGATGTGGCGATAAAATAATCATCATATGATGGAGTTATAATTTGTCTATAACTTCATCATATGCTAGGTTATTTATTGAACAGCTTAACGTTAACTCTCACATTCAAATTAACAATCACAAGGAATTGATTGAATGACGCAACACAACCGCTTGATAATGTCATTAGCAGTGGCACACCCATAAATGAAACGCTTGCCTTTAACGCTTTATATCATCTTCCTCAGCATTTGCTTTGCACTCACGCCAACGGGCGATCTATTTGCAAAAGACCAATCGCAAGTTCGATTTATCACCCATCCATTACCCCCATTTAGTTACATTGATAATGATCTTTTAAGCGGTTTTTCTATCGATATTGTTCAAGCGATGATGCTACATACCCAGCAAACAGCCAACATTGAAATGTACCCCTTTAATAGAGCTTTTCAGTTATTAAAGTCGCAACCCAATACTGCGTTATTTGTCATTGCTAA
>NZ_PJAP01000919.1:0-3166 GCF_002836795.1 Shewanella sp. 11B5
AGATGAAATTTACTTTCTTAAAGCTAAGTTGAATTCGGGAACTTCTAAGATGTTTATTCTTAAAAATATTTAATATGTCGAAAAGAGTTGAGGCATTAAGTTATTGGAAAAGATTTCCGTAATTAGATTGGGACCGGTTGATCTTTGGATATGAATTTTGCAACGATGTGTAGAAATTTTATCCAAATTTGGACTTGTAACATGTGCAAGCGAGACCTCTGTATAAAGCAGTTACAAACACTGCCCGTAGAGCCCAGCTAAACCCTTTTTACTCTTTGTTGCAAGCTATTTACATAGAAGGCGTAGGCTACGCACCTGGCTGGCGTCGTGATCAAAAAGTACTCCGCCCCCAGTTCTGTATCGAACGACATTTGACCACAAAAGATCAACAGGCCCTATTATTTAAGATTATTTTTCTAATGATTGAAATTGAGGTGTGTTACTACGAGTGTAACTGATAAAACAAAACGGGCTTATCATTGCTGATAAGCCCGTTTCATTACAATCACTTAGACGTTAGTCTTAGTTCATGCCGTATTTCTTTAATTTTTTACGTAAAGTACCACGGTTGATACCTAACATATTAGCAGCGCGCGTTTGGTTGCCACGAGTGTGTTGCATGATGATGTCTAGTAAAGGTGCTTCAACTTCGCACAATACCATTTCATATACTTCAGAAGCTTCCTGACCGTCTAACTGAGAGAAGAAGTTAGTTACGGCACGTTTAACTGCGTCACGTAATAACTGCGGCTTGATAGTGCCGTTTGCTGTTTCGATTTTGCCTACGGTAAGCTGGTGAACTTCTGTGTTAGTTGTCTGATCAAACATTCTATTCTGCTCTTTATTAAATTCTAAACTAATTCATCAAAATAACATTCTACGAGGGAATGTTGCTGGGCAGCGGTTTCAAGCCGATTGAAGTCAGCACGAAATTGGCGCTGTTCCTCATGGTTTAGGTACCACCCGACATGCTTTCTAGCAAATCGGACACCTTTGTATTCGCCATATAAGTCATAAAGTTTCTTAAGGTGTTCAAGCATCACACTGCGTTGCTCTTCTGCCTTAATTGGCGCTAACTTTTTACCTGTTTCCAGATAATGTAGGATTTCTTTAAAAATCCAAGGCCGTCCTTGTGCACCTCTTCCTATCATCAGGGCATCGGCGCCAGTGTAGTCAAGTACAAACTTGGCTTTCTCTGGTGTGTCGATGTCCCCGTTAGCGACAACAGGAATTGAGACATTCTGTTTAATTGCTTTAATGGTGTCGTACTCGGCAAAGCCTTTGTACATGCATTGTCTGGTTCGGCCGTGAACGGCGAGCGAGACAATGCCACAATCTTCAGCAATTTGGGCTATTTCAACACCATTACGATGTTCAGGCTCCCAACCTGTGCGTATCTTTAACGTTACTGGCACATCTACTGCAGCAACCACAGCTTGTAAAATCTCTTTTACTAAGCTGGGGCTTTGCATTAACGCAGAACCAGCAAATTTTTTATTCACTTTCTTTGCTGGGCAGCCCATATTGATATCAATGATGTGCGCACCTTGTTCAACGTTGAACTTAGCGGCATTAGCCATTAAATCAGGATCTGCACCTGCTATTTGTACGGAGCGTATACCTTCTTCACCAGAATGCATCATGCGCTGGCGGCTTTTGTCGCTGTCCCAAACGTCGGGATTCGATGAAAGCATTTCTGATACGGCTAAAGCTGCGCCATAGCGTAAACAGAGATTTCGGAAGGCCTGATCGGTGACACCTGCCATTGGTGCCACAATCAGCTGATTAGACAGTTGATACGGGCCAATTTGCATTTCGGACTTCACCTTGCTCTCCAAAGGGGCGCTATAGTAGCCCTTTTTTACGGCCGTGAAAAGGTCAATAAATGACCTAAATGCAACTTTTTTGCTTGACTTTTATTAGCCGTCACATCTTTGACTAATAAATGGCGTTTTTTGGCCATTTTTGAGCACTGGTGCGTGTTGCAGAGAGATGTTTTCCTATATACAAGTGTCAATTATGAATGTTAACAACCTGTAAACGAGAATTTACGCACTCAATTAGCTCGTAATATAGCCAATTGTTGAGTGCGTTTTAGGCTTGCGAGCTGACTACTTGCGTATTCCTGTTAAGCGACTCCAGTCTTCTTTGTTGCTTACTGGATCCATGATGAACCATTGGCTGTAGAAGTCGGATACTTCTTGTGCTTGTTCTTGCAATAAACCCGATAGCGCCAGTTTGCCACCTATTTTGACTTTTTCAGCTATCAAAGGTGCTAACTCTTTTAACGGACCAGCAAGAATATTAGCGACTAATACGTCTGCTTGTAAGTTGGCTGGTTGATCTTCTGGTAAATATAGGGCCAATTTATCAACTACATCGTTACGTTCAGCATTGGCTTTTGAAGCGTCAATAGCCTGATAATCAATATCAACACCGGTCACTTTTTTGGCGCCGAGTTTAATGGCGGCAATAGCCAAAATACCTGAGCCACAACCAAAATCGATGACTTCTTGGTTTGATAAATCAAGGCTGTCTAACCATTCTAAACATAAGGCGGTGGTAGGGTGTGTACCTGTACCAAACGCTAAACCTGGATCGAGAATGACGTTAACAGCGGTCGGGTCAGGAATTTCACGCCAGCTAGGGCAAATCCATAAGCGTGAACCAAATTGGATTGGGTGAAAGCTGTCCATCCATTCGCGGATCCAGTCTTTATCTTCGACTTGTTCAATTTTATGATTAAAACCTTTGCCTAAAAATGGCATTGATTCTAAAAACTCGATTGTTGGTGCTAAGTCAGTACCCGCATCAAATAATGCAATCATTACGGTATCTTGCCACAGTGGTGTTTCACCTAATTTTGGTTCGAAAATAGGCTCGTCTTGGCCATCTTCATAGGTGATGGAAAGTGAACCTTGATCCATTAATAAGTCGCCAAGCAAGTCGGCGTTATCGCGATGTGTGTGAATGCGTAATTGGATCCAAGCCATGGGATTTTCCTAACTATGGTAAAAGTAATATCAAATTGGCGCTTATTATACCCAAGTTATTTTAAGATGCTCGTTTAGGTGAGAGTTTATTGGTTTTTTGCTCGGTTAAGATTGACCATTTACAGTCTCGTTTATATTAAAAATCGCGCAGGATATTGCTGATGATTAGAAAA
>NZ_PJAP01000920.1:0-3157 GCF_002836795.1 Shewanella sp. 11B5
AATCCCAGCCCATTTTCAATAAATACGCCCCGCCCAATACTCGTAATAGCTCTAACGCCATCGGGTTCATCGCCACTAATGCGGACACGCCCATTGCAGCAAGTAAAGTCAAAATAAGTCCCGAGGTCGCATTACCAAAACTGGCATACACGCCCACTTTACGGCCATAGCTCAGACTCGAACTGGCAATCAGCAACATATCAGGTCCAGGAATTAATAATAACGCGACAACAGTAGTTAAATATAACGGAAGCAAAGCCAGATCAATCATCATAAACACACAAACAACAACTATTAAGACGGAAAATAAGGCGCGGATTCTACAGTTATTCAACATGAATTAAAATCATGTTGGGCTTCATGTTGTGTTTCGGCTGGATGACGACTGGCAGAGTTTGTTTACGGATGGGGTAGATAAGTGTTCATAAACCTAAGGAATATAAAACAAGGTAAAATCATAGAATAAAATTTACTCTATTGCTCATTTGTCACGGTAAATAACAAAGGCCAGCCCATTGGGCTAGCCTTTCGTTTTTTGACGCTAAGAGTCAGCTTACTCAGTTCTACTTGTAGAACGCTTCAACCTTGCCTTTTACTGTCATCGTAAGCGGTTGGCCACGACGATCTAATGCTTTATGCGAGGCGACTTTTACCCAACCTTCACTGATGCAATATTCTTCAACATCTGCACGCTCTTTGCCATTAAACAAAATGCCAATCTCGTGTTCGAAAATTGCAGCCACATGATGTGGGCTACGTGGATTAACGCTAAGGCGATCAGGTAAAGCGGGTTTAGCAGTAGTGTCGTTCATTGTCGTGTGCTGTAGTTAATAAAACGTGCGCTATTGTAGGCAATACCAGCCTGATGCTCAATAGCGGCTGTCATAAATGTGAGTCGCACCGAAAGATATGGCGAGTTTAGAGTTAACCAGGCAGGACAATTGTTACTCAGTAACATGATAGACAAAGATTTTAAGCGGATTTAAGTAAACAAATTTCGTTAATACCTTACTCACAATCGCTAAAGTAAGCTGTTCGATTGTGAGCGGTATAAGGCTTATAAATGACTAATCAACCAAAGGGTCCGTTAGTTCATTATTCATAGTATTCACAATAACGTGTTAACTGAACCACGACTTCGTTAAAGCATTGTTCTAAGTCACTCACGTGCTCAGCGGTAACGCTGCCATTGGTAGCCAGTGTTTCAACTTGCTGACAAATGTCGGCTAACAATAATGCCGAAACCGATTTTGATGACGACTTTAAACCATGGGCTTGAAATGATAAATCGGCGTAGTTCTCACTAGTCGCATACGCACTGATTAACTTAACTTGTTCACCAGCCGTTTGTAAAAAGGCATTAAACACCATGCAATGCACCGTGGGATCATCACCTAGCATCGCATTTAATAATGCTAGATCTAACTGATCAAATGAATCAGACGCAACCTCTGACGGTTTTTTAGCTTCAATATGAGCATTAACCATGGTTGCTGAGTGCTCCATTAAAAGCGATTTAAGCTTAGCCAACTCAACGGGTTTGGTTAAAAAACCATTCATACCGGCATCGTAACAAGCATCAATATTCTCTTTAATAATGTTCGCTGTAATCGCAATGATGGCTAAATCTTTAAATCGTTCATCTGCTCGTATCTTTTTAGCCAGGCCTAAACCATCTAAAATTGGCATTTGAATATCGGTTAACAATATATTAAAACGTTTATCTTGCAGTGTTTGCCAAGCTTGCTCGCCATTACTCACAAACGTTGAATGTACCCCAAGCAAGGTTAATTGTTGCTTTAACACTAGCTGATTAGTCACCTGATCTTCAGCCACCAGCACTTCTAATAGAGGTAAGGTCTCTGCTGAAACGTGTTGTTCGGTGATGTCTGTTCTATCTGATTGAATTGTAGAGTCTGTTTTAGCCAGTAAGTTAGTTTTAATGGGTACATCGGCTTGCTTAAAACCATTAAAAATTAAACTAAAACACGAGCCCTTATTTAGTTCACTTTGTACCCTTATCTCGCCTTGCATTCGCTCAACTAATTCTCGGGTAATAACCAATCCAATACCCGTGCCATTAATATTACTGGTTTCGGCACCTAAGCGATCGAAGGGCTTAAATAACCGAGAAACGTCATCAGCAGCAAAGCCGTAACCGGTATCTGCTACGTTAATTGTGCATTGGTTATTGCTTGATACGCTGCAGCTAATAAAAATATCGCCGTGGGGTTTATTATATTTAATGGCATTGGAGAGCAAATTTAACATTACCTGCTTAAAACGACGCTCATCGATATAAAAACAAAGTCCTTCAAGCTCATTAAAGCCTTCTGTATGAATCGTCATCGACTGTGCCTTTACCAATTCACTCACCAGCGCAACAGACTCTTCAACAACACGTTTAATTGATGCATAGTCAAAACTAAACTGCATATTACCCGACTCAATCGCTGTTAAATCAAGCACATCATTAATTAGTAACAATAAATGCTCACCAGCCCGATAGATACTTTTAGCATTGTCTTTTTGGACTTTATTAGCAAGATCATCATATTCATATAACTGTGCTAACCCTAAAATAGCATTTAACGGTGTACGCAATTCGTGGCTCATGCTGGCCATAAAATCTGACTTTGCTTTACTTGCCGACTCAGCCTGTATTCGCAGGGTATTTAATTTTTGATGATTACTCGCGACCTCGGTTGCCATGTGATTAAACGCACTAATCACACTGCCCACTTCGTTATTTTGGTGCTTATCGACATGACAATCAAAATCACCTTTTGCCAGCTGTGCAAATGCAAATTCTAATGAGCGTAATGGTTTAGTAATTCTATAATCGACTAACCAAGCTAGCGCCATAAAAAATAAAACCAGAATCATAAATTGAATGTATATGAGCGTGTAATGCAGCTTTGATGATTCATTAATTTCATTGGTAAAGTTAACCACTAGCGTAATGCTTGCTAATGATTTTTCTAAAAACATAATTTGTTGGCTGAGTAGCATGTCACCGCTTTGGGTTGCCCCGTTCCACACATCAAGCGGATACAATTGATTACCAGTTGCCGTATCAACTATTTTAATGGCCTTCCAATTAGGTTGAATGTCTAATTGGTTATCTATTTGCTCGTAAAGCTCAGCGTATTGGCGG
>NZ_PJAP01000921.1:0-3155 GCF_002836795.1 Shewanella sp. 11B5
CCAAAAGGCAAATCTTGCCAAATAAGGGGTTTTAACATGGAGCCCGCCAACTAATACTTTGCAAAAATGTCATATTTTCTCAACCCATCAACTTTACCATAGCTTGTTTGATGTTCAGCTAACCATCATTGATACTTTCAGAATAACTTCACTTGAAGTTATTTAACGATATCCGTTACCCTAACAGATAGTCAATCATCACTCGAGTCAGATTATGCTTAACGTTCACGCCATTCCAGCTTTTAATGACAACTACCTTTGGTTAATTCATCAAACAAGTAGCCTTGATGCTTACGTAGTTGATCCAGGCTGTGGCCAAAGTGTTATCGATTATTTAGCCACCACAGAACTTAACTTAGTCGGTATTCTCATTACCCACCACCACAGCGACCACACTGGCGGTATAAAACAACTGCAACAGCACTTCAACAATAGTCTTATTGTTTATGGTCCGAGTAACGAACGTATCGATGGTTTAACCCACCCATTAACAGTTACATCGGATATAAATATTGAGATACCTCATTTAGGGCTTACTCAGGTGATAGCCGTACCAGGACATACTTTAGGTCATATTGCCTACTATATTGATGATAAATTATTTTGTGGCGATACCTTATTCAGTGGCGGATGTGGACGGTTATTCGAAGGCACTCCGACGCAAATGCTGCAATCGTTGACCGTGTTGGCAAACTTACCCGACCAAACCCAAGTTTTCTGTGCTCATGAATACACACAATCCAACCTTAATTTCGCCTTACATGTCACACCCAATAATTTACAGTTGATTGATTATGCCCATAAAGTTAGTCAATTACGCTCACAAAACATACCAACCATCCCTAGCACAATCGCGACAGAAAAAGCCATAAACCCGTTCCTACGTTGTCATATAAATGAGACTCAAGTCGCAATATCAACAGAATACAAAATAGAAAATATAGATGATATTCAGACATTTACATTATTAAGGGAATGGAAAAATCAATTTTAGATTAACATGAAAACACTTTAATAAGACATGCCAAATAATTTAATCTACAATGCCAAACTGAACTAAAGCATGTCCAAAAGAGTCTCATAGGCATTTGGTATGTTCGCCCTTTTTTTACGCCCTGAGAACTTGAGGAAGTGTATCTTCAAATGAAAGCAAACTTGATTATTATAGCTGGCAGTATGCTGGCTATAACGGGGTGCCAGACACTCCATACTGCAGAGCCAAGTTCTGATAGTACAACCCAGACTGTTACAGCTAACGCTAAAAACAAAAAATCAGCGACCGTAACCCTTGAGCAAATTGAAGAACAAGTTGCTCAAGTTAACGATTTATGGCTCAGGATCAGCAACCAAATGCGCTTTCCTGTTGTCGATAATGCTTTGGTTGCTCAGTACCGCCAATGGTACATCGAAAATCCTATGCATTTAGAAATCGTGACTCAACGTGCTCAGCCATATCTGTATTACATTGTTGAACAGTTAAAAAAACGCAATTTACCTTTAGAGCTAGCATTGCTGCCTATTGTTGAAAGTGGTTTTGACCCACTCGCTCATTCACCAAGTGATGCTTCGGGTTTATGGCAATTAACCTCACCAACGGCCATGTCGTTTGGCGTAAAGACAAATTGGTGGTATGACGGACGCCGTGATGTTGCCTCATCGACAAAAGCAGCTTTAGATTTAATGGAATACCTTTACGCCAAAATGGATCACAATTGGTTATATACCATTGCCGCTTATAACTCTGGTGAAGGTCGAATATTCAATGCCATAAAACATAACCAATCCCGCGGAAAATCGACAGATTTCTGGTCATTATCGCTGCCAAGAGAAACTGCTCACTATGTCCCCCAGTTATTAGCATTGGCAGATGTCATTAAACATGCAGATAAGTACGGCATCAATTTAACGCCTATAGATAACTCACCTCAAATAGAGGTAGTCGATATTGAAAGCCAACTCGATATTAATTTAGCGGCTGATTTGGCTCAAATTGACATAAATGATTTAAAAGCGATTAATCCAGGTTTAAAGCGCTGGGCAACAGCCCCACAAGGTCCGCATCAATTGATTGTGCCTAGTGATAAAGCGGCATCCTTTAAACGAGCATTAGCCACTATTGAACCAAACTCCCGTATTAACTGGGTTCGTTATAAAATTAAGTCTGGTGATAGCATCAGTGAAATTGCCGACCAATTTGAAACCACGGCTACATTAATAAGAAGCAGTAACGGTATTAAAGGCAATAATATTATTGCTGGTCGATTTTTAATTATTCCTGTTGCGGCAAAAGATCCAGATTTAGCCACCATGACCGCAGACCAAGTACTGGCACGTAAAACGGTGGTCAAATCAAGCCCAAACAAGCAAGCTTATATCATTAAATCTGGTGATTCATTATGGAAGATAGCGCAGTCACAGCAAGTGACTGTCGCACAATTAATGAAATGGAATAATCTTAAAAAACAATCCACGTTAGCCATCGGTAAATCATTAGTTATTTTTCCTAATGAAGTCGCCATTATCACTGCAAGCAATGATAAAACGGTTAGCTATCGCGTCCAATCAGGTGACTCTTTAGCGCGTATAGCACTTAAATATAAGGTTACCGTTGCAGAGTTAATCGAATGGAACAGTTTACAAAATAGTAAATTGATCCAACCTGGACAGATACTGAAACTGATTGTGACCAATAGCTAGTTAGCTTTGCCTATAAGGCACTGTTACTCAACAAAGGTTATTGATATTGGTATTGGTATTGGTATTGGAATCGCTATTGGTATGAATTAAATACTCAGTTAAATTCAGCCATAAAAAACGGACAAGTTATTACTTGTCCGTTTTTTATGGCATAACATTAATAAATCAACTGTTTCGCAGTGTTCAATAATTTGATTAGGCTAACCATACTGCCATTACAGCACATTACTATCCATTTTTAACCTAGTTAACCTCTACTGGGATAATAAACGTTTATCAAACAGTCCTTTGTCTCGCTAACTGTGTTGCATTGACTTGCAATAGGCTAGCTATTGACGTACCAATTTGCCTTATTAGCAAAACAAAAGACAAGCTTGATATAAAATAGGCCGAATATTGTCATTTCGACTCACATATCCCACTTCTTAACCCGAGTTGAGGTTAGTTAACTGCAAACC
>NZ_PJAP01000922.1:0-3153 GCF_002836795.1 Shewanella sp. 11B5
AGTTTTAACACATTAGTGGGTGACACATCAGTTGCTGGTGAAATTTCACACCGTGTTGATGAGCCATTGCAAATTGATGACGTTGAATTACTTTTCTTAGCGATGCCTCAACAGCTTGCAAATGCAGGACTTCGTCCTGATTTAGATGGTATTTCACAAATGGATAATGTGGAACCTGGCTCAAACGCTGAGGGGTATATACTTACCGATACGACTCAAGCACAGGTAACCTTTACTCATTTATTCGGTCCAACACTTGGTTTAGATAACTTAACCATGCTTGCTGAAGTGGGTGGTGTGTGGATCCATGATATGCCTGGTTTTGACGAATTACGTCTAAACGGTCCAGGAACCGCTCGTTCTGGCGGTAACCCAGAAATGACGGGTATTATTGCCGCTCTGCATAATGGTCCAGAAACCAATCCATTCCCAACAGATTTTGCGTGGGGTTATCGTTTAGTGGCTAAAGCTGACTTTAACAACGTGTTTGCTGGTGTGAACATGTACCCAAGAGTGATTTTCTCTCACGACGTTGATGGTATTACACCGGATCCAATGTTCTTATTCACCGAAGGCAGAAAATCTGTGGCTTTAGGTGTGAACTTTGATTATCAAAGTCGCTGGGGCGCAGACATTTCTTACAACAGCTTCTTTGGTGGCGTAGGAACAACAAATGCGATGACAGACAGAGATTACATCTCTTTCAACGTCAAGTATTCGATTTAGAAGGATAATTATAATGAAGAAACTGACGATATTATCGGCAGCAGTGATGCTAGCACTGAGTGCACCTGCTGCGCTGGCGAAAGTATCACAAGCTGATGCAGACAAATTGGGTACAACATTAACCCCTATGGGTGCAGAAAAAGCGGCTAATGCCGATGGTTCAATTCCAGCCTGGACTGGTGGTATTAGCAAGCCTATTGCAGGCTACAGTAAGGGTATGCATCATCCAGATCCATTCCCAACTGATAAAGTGTTATTTACCATTACTAATGAAAATAAAGCCCAATACGCTGAGTTTTTAACTCCGGGTCAGAAACAGTTATTTGAAGTATATCCAGATACTTACAAAATGAATGTTTATGAAAGCCGTCGTACTGCAGCTGTACCTCAATATGTTTATGATGCGACTAAAGCCAATGCTGTTAGAGCTGAATTAGTTTCACAAGGTAACGGTATTACTGGGGCGACCATTGGTGTGCCATTTCCAATTCCGGCTAACGGTTTAGAAGTGATTTGGAATCATATTTTACGTTATCGAGGTGTCGATGTAGAAACATATCGTAGCCAAGCCGCGCCTATGTCAAATGGTTCTTATACTCTGGTTGAAAACGCTGAGGAAATTCGTTTTGAATATTCTCGTCCAGAGGTGACCTTAGAGAAGCTTAAAGAAACAAATACGTTGTTTTACTTTAAACAAGTTGTTACTCAACCAGCGCGACTCGCAGGTACTGCACTACTTGTAAAAGAAACCATGGATCAAGAAGCGCTTCCACGCCAAGCTTGGACTTACAACACTGGACAGCGCCGCGTTCGTAAAGCTCCTAACGTAGCTTTTGATACTCCAGGTACTGTATCTGATGGGTTAAGAACAACAGATGATTTCGATATGTTTAACGGCTCTCCAATCCGTTATAACTGGGAATTAGTTGGTAAAAAAGAGATCTACATTCCTTACAATGATTATCGTTTACATTCAGATGCGTTAAAGTATGACCAAATTTTAAAACCTGGTCATATTAACCCTGAGTATCCACGTTATGAAAAACATCGTGTATGGGAAGTCAAAGCGACGTTAAAAGAAGGAATGCGTCATACTTATAAAAGTCGTGTTTTCTATATTGATGAAGATTCATGGCAAGTTGCGGTAACTGATATATATGATAACCGCGATGAGCTTTATCGTGTGGGTGTAGCTCACCTTATCAACTATTATGAAGTGCCTGCGCTTTGGAGTACATTGGAAGTGTTCCATGATCTTCAATCACGCCGTTATTTAGCGATGGGTCTAGACAATGAAGGCCGTATGTATAATTTTGATGCATCACTTTCAGAGTCTAACTTTACCCCAGACGCATTAAGACGTGCTGGTATTCGTTAATAAGCCATAGATAAAATGGGGCGCCGTAGCGCCCCTATAAATTTTAAAGGAAGTTTGTATGACGTTTAGCATGCTTCGCAGTGTAGTGGCGATTGGGATTAGTGCATGTTTATATACTACTTCAGTAGATGCTCAACTCGATCCACTCTCTGTTCAAATTCAACCCCGAGCTCAATCCTCTTTATTGCTTGATATTGCTAATGCGGGTGACAAACTTGTCGCGGTAGGTCAACGCGGTAATGTGTTGCTATTAGACGATAATCAATGGCACCAAGTTGCAACTCCTGTATTGTCTCAATTAACCAAAGTGTTTTTTTTCGATGACAAGCAAGGTTGGGCCGTCGGCCATGATGCAACCATTATCCATACTCAAGATGGTGGATTAACGTGGTCTGTGCAGATGCAATCTGCAGAAATTGAGAAACCGTTATTAGATATTCGTTTTTATAGCCCTGTCGATGGTATTGCGGTAGGTGCTTATGGATTATTTTATCGCACCGCAGATGGCGGAAAAACATGGCAACAAGAGTTTCATCAAGAATTATTATTTGAAGAAGATATCGCCTATTTAAATGAACTTAAAGCAGAAGATGAAGCATTATATTTGTCTGAACGAGCATCATTATTACCCCATTTTAATCGCTTAATTCGCCTCAAGGATAGACGCTTATTGCTTGTGGGTGAACTTGGCATGGTTGCGGTATCAAGTGATAACGGCCAAACATTCTCGAAAACTAACTTCGATTACGATGGTTCAATGTTTAATGCCATTGAAGTTGGTGAAGATGTTTATGTCATGGGATTACGCGGTCACGTGTTTAAATCAGACTTAACACTATCTTCATGGCAAGAGGTTGATTTACCTGTCCAATCATCAATTAATAGCGCACTGATTAACGCTAATAATGAGCTATACCTAGTCGGAAATGCTGGGATAGTGTTGTCAGTAGATGATGGTAAAGCAACAATTGTGGCCAGACGCCAAGGCGAGAATATAGTGGCAATAGCTAAAGACAGTAAAGGCCAGTTATGGTTTGCCGGTTCTAAGG